>DASZWL010000077.1:0-2867 GCA_035546695.1 Rhodanobacteraceae bacterium
CGAGCTTTATGCTCTATCAACCGTTCGGGTTCTCTCATCTAAAACCGCTGCCGCGACCCACGCTCTCCCTCGGTCTTTTTCACCTGGGGAATTTCGGTCTGCGGCTGCGGGTACTGCAAAAACAAACATACAAGGGGAAAAGCAATGCTCTCCCGCGAGCGGGAGGGAAAAGGCTTGTCTTATTTCCGCGTGAACTCGATGCGCCGATTTGCGGCGCGGCCTTCGCGCGTCGCGTTGTCGCCGATCGGATGCGCCGCGCCGTAGCCGACCGCATCGAGACGATCGGCGTCGACGCCTTTCAGGATCATGTAGGCGCGCACCGATTCCGCGCGCGTTTTCGAGAGTTTCAGGTTGTCCTCGTCGCTGCCGATCGAATCGGTATAGCCGGCGATCTCGTAGTGTCCGCGATCGAGGCACGGCGCGATCGCGTCGAGTAGCGCGCGGCCTTTCGCGTCGATGCGGCTCGATGCGGTCGCGAACGTGACCGCGGCCGGCATGCGCGCGCCGCAGTGCACATCCTCGGGACGCGTCACCGGCGGCGGCGGCGCGACGATCGCGATGTCGTCGTGAACGACGGTGTTCGCACCGAAGAAATCGTGCGCCCAGCGCTCGCGCGCGGATTTGTCGGATTCGCCGTACGCATTGCCGGTCAGCGTGACGCGGCCTTCCGCATCGCAGACGATTCCAATCGGCGGATCGGTCGCGAGCGCGGCGAACAGCGTGTCGGCGTTTTCCGTGCATTTCGAAGCGCTCGTCGCCGCGTCGACCGTGAGGTGGTCGACGACGTTGGCGTCGCCCCATGTCGCTCGCGCCGCTTGCAGCAGCTTCGATTTCGCTGCCGCATCGGCGAGTGTGCCGTCGAGCACGCGCTTGTCGCCGTCGATGCGCACGGCGAACGATCCCGGCGTCTTCGTCGCGACCGGTGGCGGAGGCGACTCGATCTTCGGCGCTGCCAGCGGCGGCGGCGACGCGACGACGCTGGCACCGCCGCAGCATGCTCCGTCGAGCGGTCCGTGATGTACGAACGTCAGCACGATGAGCAGCGCGATCAGAAGCGCGGCGATGCTCCACGTCCAGCGCGAGAAACGCGGCCAGTCGATGATCCGTTCCATGCGTGTCGTCCTCCGCGCGGGATCAGACGCCGCCATTCGGCCTGCCGCTGATCAGCTCGTCCTGAAGCCGCTTCAGTTCCGCCCAGCGGTTCTCGGAGGCGAGCGCCGCCTGCTGCGCCCACGTGCCGGGATTGGCGAGCTGGAAATGCGGACCGCCGCGCTCGAGGATCTCGAGCATCTCCGGCACGCCGAGCCGCGCGAGCTGTGCGAACGAGACGACGCCGTTGGCGTGGAAGAGATCGTCGATCTTCGGGCCGATGCCTTCGATGATCGTGAGATCGTCGTCGTGCTTGAGATTGAAACCCGCCGCGCGCGCCGCGCCGACATCGATGACGCGAGCCGGCGGCGCCGACGCCGCGCTGACGAGCGCTTCGTGCTGCGCTTCGGCTGTCGCCGTCGCTTGCTGCGCGGGCGTTTCGTTCGCGCCTCGCGCTCTCGCGCTCGATGGCGCACCGCGACGCAGCATCCTCGCGAGCAACCAGTTCGCGAGCCAGCCGAGCAGGAATCCCAGCACGAACCACCAGAAGCAGCAGGCGAAGAGACTCATCGCGTTCTCCGTGAGCGGCCGCTTGCCGCGCAGAATACTCCTACTTGGCGCGGCGTTAACCCGGCGTCATCGTCGAGGAAACCCCTATCGGCCGCCGCCCCGTCGCGTTACTGTCGGGCTTGAGGTCAAGCCGCGCGAGCGGCCGCCCGATCCGCGCCACGGAGACGCCTATGCGCATTCCCCGCATCTACGTGCCGCAGCCGCTTCGTCCCGGTCGCGAAGTCGAGCTTCCGATCCAGGCCGGCGAGCATCTCGCGCGCGTGCTCAGGCTCGACCGCGGCCATCCGCTGCGCCTCTTCGACGGAAGCGGCGACGAATACGAGGCCGAGCTCGCCTCGCTGGCCAAGCGCTCGGTCACCGCGCGCGTGCTGGAATCGGCCGATACCGAGGATCGCGAAAGCCCGCTCCGCATCACGCTGGCGCAGGGCATCGCGCGCGGCGAAAAGATGGACTGGATCCTGCAGAAGGCGACCGAGCTCGGCGTCGCGCGCATCGTGCCGATCGTCACCGATCGCACCGAAGTCAAGCTCGATGCCGAGCGCGCCGAGCGGCGCGTCGCTCATTGGGAGGCAGTCGTCGCTTCAGCGTGCGAGCAATCCGGCCGGCGCCGCCTGCCGGAAGTCGCCGAACCCGCGAAGCTCTCCGACTGGGCCGCCTCGCTCGACGACGAGACAGGCCTGCGGCTCGCGCTCGATCCCGCGGGCGACCGTGCGCTGCGCGATCTGCCGGCGAGCGCGAGCGCGACGCTCGTAGTCGGGCCCGAGGGCGGGCTTTCCGATCACGATCTCGCGACGCTGAAGGCAGCCGGCTTTCATGGACTGCGCCTCGGGCCGCGGATCCTTCGCACCGAAACTGCGGGGCTTGCGGCGCTGGCGGCGATGCAGGCGCTGCTCGGGGATCTGTGATTTTGTTTCCACTCTCCCGCTTGCGGGAGGGGCTGCGTGATCTTCCCCTCTTCCGCTTGCGGGAGAGGGCAGGGTGAGGGCACGTTGGTTCGACATTTCGTGTCGTTGTGGTTCTTGGTCTTTCAATCTTGAAACGTCGACGCGAAGACCGACTCACGTCCCTGTGGGTCTTGCCGGCCCTCCTGGCCGGCGCGTGACTTTCTCTTGCTCGTGCAAGAGAAAGTCACCAAAGAGAACACGCCCTCGGTGCCGCGCCGGCCGCAAAGCGGCCGGTTCGCTACGGACGGACGGGTTCGATCGACA
>DASZWL010000078.1:0-11637 GCA_035546695.1 Rhodanobacteraceae bacterium
AAGTAGTTGGCAGTGAGCCCGTCAGCTGGTTGTTCGAGACATCCAGGACCTGGAGCGCAGCCAGCGCGGCAACGCTTGGAATGTTTCCGATCAGATCGTTGTTGCCAACGTCGAATACGAGCAGATTGCCGAGACCTGACAGCGATGGCACCGTGCCCGAAAATCGATTGAATGACGCGCCAAAACTGACGAGATTCGGAAGCGACGCAAGGCTCGGAAGTGCCCCGGAAAACAAGTTGCCGTCAAGGGCAAGAACCTGCAGCGTGGGTATGCCGCCGAACGAGGGAATGGTGCCGCTTAGTGCGTTATTGGCAACATTGATCTGTTCCAGCGGTGCACCGCTCCAGAACGTCGGAAATACTCCGGTGAGCGCGTTGTTATTTGCGAAGAAAGTCTTCAAACCATGCATCGCCGAGAGATCGGGAATCGGCCCGGTGATGAGGTTGTTGCTGATGTCGAGATCCTGCAGTTCCGCCAGGCCCGCAAGAGTCGGCAGCAGCCCCACGAGATTGTTGCCCTGCAACGACAAACCCGTGACATGCGTCTTGCTCGCATCGCAGGTCACGCCGAACCAATTGCAATCGGAGTTCTTGATCGGCGACAGCCAGTTCGTGTGGTTGGTCCAACCAGGCCCGTTCGTCGCGTTGTACAGGGCTACCAGCGCCTGATGCTCCTGCGCCGGAATCGCCGCGCGGCTGGCAGATGCGAACGTCGACATCAAAATGCCGGCGGCGAGCAACAAAGCTGCTCGAAGATTCATGAAGCGCCGTGTATTCGCTCCGCAAGGTTGCGATTGCGACTTGCGCCACGCAAAAAGGCGGCGATCACTGCCCGCGGCCGTACACCGAAACAGACCTAGCACGCTCAGTGCAGACAGAGTCCCGAGCACCGCCGACTGGCGCTGCTGCCCATGATTGCGGCTGAGACACCACTCGGCGATTTTGTTCATGTGACCTCCAGAAGTCTTCATCGAGCGATCTGGTACGAGCGGCGCGCAACCACATGCCTCCGAGGGCAGATCGCCTTTCCCGCCATTTCAGAAACGCACACCCTATCGACATCACATTTACGAGGTTCGCCGGATAACCGGACAGGGCGGCGTGAATTGGCCGACAGATCTGCTGTCTTTCGGAGCGAGCGACGATGCGCGGCAATGGCCAAGGTGCACGCGATGCCCGCCGCAAGAGAGCGATGTCCGCTTACTGCGCAGATCTCGTTTCTAGGATTCGTTCAACCCGCGACGCACCGTATGTCCAACGCCGCCGATTGTCTCGATATCCCTTACAGCGTCCTCTCACGCCTGCGCGAGGCGCGACACGAATTCCACGCGAGCGTTACGAGCTCCATCGGCACACGCGAGCGCGTCTTTGCTCCAGCGCAGCTGTTGCATGCGATCCGCGAACACATCGCGCGCTGCGATGCGACGAGCCTGCGCGAGCGCTGCAGCCGGTTGTTCGGGCTCACGGTGCTTCTCTACGGCGCGCTCGACTGGCAATTCGCCGGCAACGGCATCGACATCGAGGCGGACGTGCAGCTCGAGCGCATACGCCAGGATCACCTGCACGGCGGTCCCGAAGCCGATGACCGCCTTTCGGCTGCCGACTGGCAAATGCGTCTTCAGCAGCAGCTCTCGCGGCTGGAGCAGGAAACCGCCGATGACGAGCACTATGCGAGTCGGCTCGTCAAACTGACGGCGCTCGCGCAAGCCGCGCTCGAATCCGCTTGCCGGCATATCGAGTTGCAGTGAAGACGCCGGGCGGTATCGCGGGCCATTTGCCACCCTTCGGGATCGGGCGTTGCGACCCGTCGCCCTTTACGCACGCGTCGCGCGCACCGCGCCTTTCCGCTTGAAACACAGGCGCCGCCGAGACTGCGGCGGAAAGCCGACCGTTCCTTGAGTTTTCCCTTCGCGTCGGACCTGCTGCGTTACGACAGGAATGATGGAGTCCCGTCACGGGCGCTCTCTCCTCTATCCTGCATCCATCACCCATGACCTCCGAGGCACAGATTCACTGATGGTTTGGACTACACTGTCGCCCGTAGACGGGGGGCGTCACGATATGGCCGATCGGCCGCACGTAACCGATCTGCTCGATTCGGTCGCTCGCGGCGACCAGGATGCGCGCGAGCAGCTGTTCGAGCGGGTTTATCTCGAGCTGAAACGCATCGCGCGCAGCCAGCTGCGGCGCACGGGCGACTGGATCTCGGTCAATCCGACGACGCTGCTGCACGAAGCGTGGCTGAAGTTCGCGCGCTCGGACGGGCGCGAGCTGCAGGGCAGCACGCATTTCTACAACATCCTCTCGCAGGCGATGCGTCACGTGCTGACCGACATCGCGCGCAGCCGCGTGACGACGAAGCGCGGGCATCAGATGATCCGCATCGAGCTCAACGAGCACATCGAGCAGCCGGAGACTGCGCTGTCCGAGCTGCTTGCGGTCGACAAGGCGCTCGAGAAGCTTCAGGCGTGCGATCCCGATCTCGCGCAGCTTGTCGAATGGCACTTCTTCGGCGGCATCAGCTTCGTCGAGATCGCCAAATTGCGCGGGGTCGCCGAGCGGACCGTGCGACGCCACTGGGATATCGCCCGGCTGTTCCTGATGAACGCGATCGAGTCTTCTCCGGAGCAGTGACTTCGACAAACCGGCCGGGCTTGCTTCAGGGAATGCGCGTTGTCGCCGGACGATGCATTGTTCTCAATCGATCCGGCGGCGAATCATGCATCCACGTTGATCGACTCATGGCATCGCCGGCCCTTGCAGGCTTCACGCAAACAGCGTAACCGGCGAGCTCGTCCGCGGTGCCTCGTCGTAGACGATCGTGCAGGAATGGAAGCGCTGCATGTTCGAGCCGCTGCGCACGGTGAACACGACTTCGGTCGTGCGCGGATCGTGTGTGTCGCGGCCTGGATCGAGCAGGATGTGCGAACGGATGCGCGTGCGCGCGGCGGGGTCGGTGCAGGGATCGTGGATGCGCCAGGATTCCTCCCAGCTTTCCTCGTAGCGCAGCATTTCCTTGTCGGCGGCGAAGAACTCGTCGACGCCGATCGCGCAGGCCAGCGTCGGCCGCTCGCGCGGGATCAGGACGAGGCGGGCCGACGGCCGGAACATCGCGCGGGCCATGCGGATCTCGGCCTTGCTGCGGTTGCTGTCGAACAGCACGTTCAGGATGAAGGAGACCGCGGCGTCGATCGTGCTCGGGTTGTCCGCGTCGAGATCGGCGATGACGGCGCGATCCCGATCGACGCGCAGCGTGACGACATTGGCCGCGACGCCGCCCTTCTCGGTTCTGCGATTGCTTTCATGTGCGAAGCTCATCGAGCGTATCCGTTGCATCAGCTGGGGAGGAAGCATCCGCGCAGCCGCGACATCCTCGGCCTGGGACGAGGTGATGCGATGCAGCGCGCGCAGACAACCGTTCATTGATTTGTAGATACGGGGTTCGAGCCGGAAGCGGACAATCGATCGTGCGACGCGCATTCCGCCGTGCCGCTAACCGGCGTCGGATTCGAGCGAATGCCGCATCAGCGCTGACGCGAGTGCGTACAGCGCGATCCATGCGCGCCGGGTTGCATCGTCGAAACGCGGGCCGAGCTCTCTTTCGAGCGTCGCGAAAAGCGCGCGGCCGACCGGAGCGAAATGCGCCTGGCGCACCGCGTATTCGCGGTGCCGATGACCGAGGGATTCGAGAACCGTCGCGAACTCGAATGGTCGGTCGAGCGTGCCGGCCAGCACGCCGAGCATCTCGGTGAGCTTGCGCGCCTGCGCCGTCAGATCGTCCGGAAACAGCGGGCGCAGCTCCGGCGCGACGTCGAACAGCGCCGCATAGAAATTCCGCGCGAAGCGCAGGCTGATCGAGATCCGCTCGTAGCTGTCGCGGATCAGGTGGATCTCGTCGGCCGTCAGCGAATCGAACGCGGCAAGGCCGCTCGAATCGGCCCCGGCATCGCCGAGATCGCGCCGTTCCGGCACGTTCACCGATAGCGGCTCGGGTGCATGTACATCGGATAGAGGACTTCCTCTTCCTGCTGGACTCGCACCGTCAGCACTTCGGCGATCTTGCCGAGCTCGGTCTTCAGCGCGTCCCGCGCGTCGGGATCCCACGGCGAGGACGTGTAGCGCGTGACGAAATCGTTGAGCACGCGACCGATCTTGCCCATCTCGACGCGCATGCTGCCCATGAGATCGGTCGATTCCGGATCGTGCCGCAGCGCGTGCTTGAGATAGACATAGAGATGCAGGTTCTCCTTCAGGAGATGCGCCCGCAACGCGTAGGTGAACTGCTTGAGGTTCGCGACCGACGAATCGAAATCGCCGCGCTGATGCGAGATCACGAGCGCCTGGTAAAGCCGCAGCAGCTCGCGGTGCTCGGCCTGGAGCTCGTCGACGAGCGCGGGCTTGTACTGGATCGACGTTTCCGGCGCCGCCACGTCGGCGGACGATTTTTCGGCTCGGGCCGCCGGGCGGAACCAGTTGGCAATGAAAGTCAGCATGGTCGAAGGCCTCGCTCGCAGATAATCGTTGGCAGATCGCGCGTGCATTCCGGTTCGCAGCGCCGTGACGTCGCCTCGAAAGGCTGCGTTGCCCGGTCACCGGCGCCGAGGCAGCACGTTTCCTCGGCTGGCCCGGTGTCAATACGAAGTCCCGTGAGGAAGCGGACATTCGGCGACCTGATTAGCGTCGAGCCTCAGCGATCACCTCTCCCGCTTGCGGGAGAGGTCGCGCCGAAGGCGCGGGTGAGGGAAGCTTGAGACGACATACCAAGATTCCCCTCATCCGCCTGCCGGCACCTTCTCCCGCAAGCGGGAGAAGGGACCACAACCGAGAGTCAGCGCTCGTCAGGTCGGGATCCCTGATTAGCGTCGAATCTCGGTTGTCACCTCTCCCGCTTGCGGGAGAGGTCGCGCCGAAGGCGCGGGTGAGGGAAAACTTGAGACGACATACCGAGGTTTCCCTCATCCGCCTGCCGGCACGTTCATTCGCGCCATCCATGGCGCTCACCCTTCGGGCGGCTCCGCCGTGCAAATCGGCAGTCCTGCCGATTTGTCTCCCGCAAGCGGGAGAAGGGACTGCTGCTGAGGTTCGACACCAATCAGGTTCGGCAATGGCGCGTTGCGTCCGCTGGACGACCGGCCAATTCCGCGTCCCGGCCTGACTTTTATTTAATTAACCGGCCAATTATTATGCCGAGATGCCGCCGCTAAAGACCCCGCTTCGGCCACCCGGCCGTCCCGCCAACGCCTCGGGCGGACAACGCGAACGCCTGCTCGACGCCGCGATCGCACTGTTCGCCGAGCGCGGCGTCGCCGGAACCTCGATCGGCGAAATCGCGCGCCGCGCGCATGTGACGCCTGCGCTCGTCCACTACTACTTCGGAAACCGCGATCGGCTGCTCGATGCGCTGATGGACGAGCGGATCGCGCCGCTCGTCGCGACGCTCGGGCATCGCCTTTCCGAGTCGGGCGCCGATGCCCTTTCGACCGCGCGGACGTTCGTGCGCGCAATCATCGCGATCCTCGCCGAGCACGAATGGCTGCCGCCGCTCTGGATCCGCGAAGTCCTCACCGAAAACGGCGCGCTTCGCGAGCGACTGCTCGCGCGCATCGCGCCGGAGATCGCGCCGCACCTGGCGCGCCGCTTCGCCGCTGCGAAACGCGACGGTGCTTTGAACGCCGGCCTCGATCCTCGGCTGACTGTCGTCTCGCTGATCGGCCTCACGATTTTTCCGCTCGCGGCGCAATCGATCTGGAAACGAGTGCTCGACGCGGACGATGTCGATGCCGACGCGCTGACGCGGCACACGCTGGCGCTGCTCGAAGGCGGCATCGGCGCGAGCGTGCCGGCGCGTTCGCGCAAGACTCCTTCGCGCCGTCGGCGCACGAAACATCGAGAGGTTTCGTCATGATCGTCCGGCGCGCATTCGCGATCGTTCCGCTCACGCTGGCGGCAACCGCCTGCCACCGCTCCGGCGAGACTCCGATGCTCGGCACGCTCGAATGGGATCGCGTCGCGGTCGCTGCCGAAGTCTCCGAGCCGATTCTCGCCATTACAGCGCACGAAGGCGATTCGGCAAAAGCCGGCGATCCGATCCTGACGCTCGATCCGAGGCGCACGGACGCCGAGCTTGCGCAGGCGACCGCCGACGCGCGCAAGGCCACGGCCGCGCTCGACGAGCTTCGCCACGGCTCGCGCATCGAGACGATCGATGCCGCGCGCGCGGCGCTTGCCGGTGCCGTATCGACGCAGACCAATGCACGCCGCGAGCGCGATCGCATCGCCGAGATCCGCAAGCGCGGGCTCGTCGCTCAAGCCGATCTCGACAATGCCGAGACGGCATTGCGCACGGCGACGGCGCAGGCGAACAGCGCGCGCGCGAATCTCGACGAGCTGCTGCACGGCACGCGCGTCGAGGACATCGAGCAGGCCGAAGCCGCGCTCGCCGCGGCCGAGGCGGCGGTCCAGCACCTTTCGCTGACGCGCGCGCGGCTCGACGTGCGCGCGCCGGTCGATGGACGCGTCGACGCGCTGCCGTTCAAGCTCGGCGATCAGCCGCCGCTCGGCGCGACGCTCGTCAGCCTTCTTTCCGGCGCCGCGCCTTACGCGCGCATCTACGTGCCCGCGAGCCGGCGCGCGCATCTCGCGCAAGGCGCGCACTGTCGCGTGCAGGTGGAAGGCGTCGACGGCACGTTCGCGGCGATGATCCGGAGCCTTCGCTCCGATCCCGCGTTCACGCCGTACTTCGCGCTGACCGGCGACGACGCGAGCCGCCTCGCCTATCGCGCCGAGCTCGTGCTCGACGGCGACGCCGCGAAGAAGCTTCCGGCCGGACTGCCGGTGCAGGCGGAGTGCGACGCGCATGGCGGATGACGCCGCGCCCGTCATCGTCGCGCGCGGGCTGACGAAGAAGTTCGGCCCGCTCGTCGCGGTCGATCATCTCGACATCCGCGTCGGCCGCGCCGAGGTCTACGGATTCCTCGGGCCGAACGGCTCGGGCAAGTCGACGACGATCCGCATGCTCTGCGGCCTGCTCGCGCCGACTTCGGGCGAGATCGAAGTGCTCGGCCACGAGCTGCCGCAAGACGCCGAAGCGTTGAAGCGCTCGATCGGCTACATGACGCAGAAGTTCTCGCTCTACGACGATCTCACGGTCGCGGAGAACCTTGCGTTCCTCGCCGCCGTGCACGGTCTTCGCGGTGCGAAAGCGCGAGAGCGCATCGACGAGATGTACGAGCGCTATCGCCTCGGCGACATGAAGGATCAGCTTGCCGGCACGATGTCGGGCGGCCAGCGCCAGCGCCTCGCGCTCGCCGGCGCCGTGCTGCATGAGCCCGAGCTCTTGCTGCTCGACGAGCCGACGAGCGCCGTCGATCCGCAATCGCGCCGCGATTTCTGGGATGCGCTGTTCGATCTTTCGGAAAGCGGAACGACGCTGCTCGTCTCGACGCATTACATGGACGAAGCCGAGCGCTGCCATCGCCTCGCGATCCTCGATCGCGGACGGCTCGTCGCCGACGGCACGCCGCAAGCCTTGATGGACCAGTTGCCGGGCGCGACGCTGCGCATCACGTGCGCCGAGCCGCGACGCATGCAGAAGGCGCTCGCCGGCGACGCGCACGTGCTCGGCGCGGCGCAGATCGGCGACGATCTGCGCGTCCTGATCGACCGGCGCGACGGCGAGGCCGAGTGGCTTCGCGATCGCGTGCACGCGATCGATCCCGCCGCGGAAGTCGAGCCGGTCGCGCCGAATCTCGAGGACGTCTTCGTCGCTTCGACGCGCAACGACCGCGCGAAGCCGGAGAAGGCCGCGTGAACCTCTCGCGCCTTCTCGCCGTGGTCCGCAAGGAGCTGACGCAGTTGAAGCGCGACCGGCTGACGTTCGCGATGATCGTCGGCATTCCGACGCTGCAACTCCTGCTGTTCGGCTTCGCGATCAATCTCGACGTGCGCCATCTGTCCGCCGCGCTGCTCGATCAGGCGAACACGGCGAATTCGCGCGAACTCGTCGCGGAGCTTTCGTCCTCGCAGGTGCTCGATTTCACGCGCGTCATCGCGGCGCCGCAGGAGATCGGCGAGCTGATGCGGCGCGGAGAGATCAGCGCGGCGGTCGTGATTCCGCCGGATTTCGAGACGCGGCTCGCGCGGCCCGATCGGCCCGCGTGGCAGGTCGTCGTCGACGGCTCGGATCAATCGGTGCAGGCGGCCGCGCGCCAGCTCGGCGCGTTTCCGCTCGCATCGCTCACTTACGGCGCGCCGGGAGACCGGCCGGGCAACGAAACGAGAACCGGCGTCGAGGTCGTCAATTTCTACAATCCCGAGCGCCGAGCGCCGGTCAACACGGTGCCGGGCCTCATCGGCGTGATCCTGACGATGACGATGGTGATCTTCACCGCGATGGCGATCGTGCGCGAGCGCGAGCGCGGCAACATGGAAATGCTGATCGCGACGCCGCTGACGCCGCTCGAGCTCACGATGGGCAAGGTGCTGCCGTACATCGCGATCGGGCTCGTGCAGGTCACGCTGATCCTGATCCTCGGGCTCGTCGTGTTCGACGTACCGGTGCGCGGCTCGCTCGTCGGCGTCTACGTCGCATCGCTCGCGTACATCAGCGCGACGCTCGTGCTCGGCGTACTGATCTCGACGCTCGCGAAGACGCAGTTCCAGTCGATGCAGATGGCGTTCTTCATGTTCCTGCCGCAGATCCTGCTTTCGGGCTTCATGTTTCCGTACGAGGGCATGCCGAAAGCGGCGCAGTGGCTCGCGGAGATCTTTCCGCTGACGCATTTCCTCCGGCTGATCCGCGGCCTCATGCTGCGCGAGGCGACGCTTGCCGAGATGTGGCCCTCGCTCGTGGCGCTCGGCGTCTTCGTCGTCGTCGTCATGGGCATCGCGGCGATGCGGTTTCGAAAGCGCCTCGATTGATCGCTCGATAACAGCGATGCTGTTTTCCTGTCCGGTCCACGCCGCAATTCCGTAACTCCTGCGAAGTGCCTGTCGTCCGGCAAGGCGCTCTCTCAACCTCAGGAGTGAATCATGAACGGAGACAGGCTCTCGGGCTCTTTCCGCATCCGGCCTCTCGCGGGATGCCTCGCGGTCGTGCTCGGCATCGGCGGGACGGCTGCTTTCGGACAAAACGGCATCGCAGCGCCGATGCAATTCGCGAAGGCGATGAAACCTGCTTCGCGCCGCGCATCGGCCATCGATTCGCCGGCCTGCACCGAGACGTGGCTGCGCGACGCGCTGACGAATGCCCAGACGGGCGATACGGTTGCGATTCCGCTGAATTGCAGCCTGATCAGCTTGACGGGCGGAGCGATCACGATCCAGGCCGACGATCTCCATTTCGTCGGTCCCGGCGCCGACGCGTTCACGCTCGACGGCGGCGCACCTTACGGTTTCCACGACCGCGTGCTGACGCACCTCGGAACGGGGACATTGACGATCTCCGGCATGACGATCGCGAACGCATCCGTCGCCAGCGATGCGACGCCGACCGGCGGCTGCATCAACTCGGACGGAGCGGTCGATCTCGTCGATTCCGTCGTGACGAACTGCTCGCTGCACACTGCGAACGTCTCCGCGCTCGGCGGCGCGATCTATGCCGATTCCGTCAGCCTGCACTCGAGCATCGTGACTGCGAACTCAGCGGAATCGGAAACAGCGGCTGTCATCGGCGGCGGCATCTTCAGCTGGAACGGGCTCGACATCGAAAACAGCACGGTGAGCGACAACATGGCTTTAGCGGCCCCGTCGAGCTTCAGCCAGGCCGGCGGCGCATCGTCTGCGGGCGGTGCCGTCGAGATCATCGGATCGACGCTGTCCGGCAACCGAGCGACCTATTGTGCCGGGCTGAACGTCTCGGCCGGCACGTCGGTAGAGATCATCAACAGCACGATCTCCGGGAACGCGGCGGCGGCCGACATCGGCGGCGCTGCGCTATATGCGCCGGCGACGATCTCGAACTCGACGATCGCGTTCAATACGTCGGGAGTGGCGTTTGGCGTGTCGGGCATCCTCGCCGGTGACGCGCTGACGGCGCAAAGCTCGATCTTCGCGAACAACACGGCCGCCACGGGAGACGAGATCGATGTCTACATCGTGAGCGGCGCGATCGACGGCGAGAAGAATCTCATCGTCTCGGCGTCGGGTCAGACACCGCCGGACACGAAGACGGCATGTCCGCGCCTGGGCCCGCTGGCCGACAACGGCGGGCCGACGAAGACGCATGCGCTGCTTTCGGGCAGCCCGGCAATCGACAACGGAGAGAATCCGCTGAATCTCCAGTTCGACCAACGACAGACCGGCTTTCAGCGGACTTTCGGTGCCGGCAAGTTCGCGACCGACATCGGCGCGTACGAGTGGCAAGGCGACGCCGGTGACGAGATCTTCGTGAGCCGATTCGAGACGACGTGCGACTAGCGCGCGGCGATTGCAGGTGCGCGGAGGATCGAGCGGCCCTGGCCGCTCGATCCTCGATCGGAAATGCAGCGGTCCGATTTGACGGCCGCGATTCGATCTTCCATTGCGAGCAGCGGCAGAGCGGCGATTCGCTCCGTCACGCCGGGATCTCCGTCACTTCGAGAACAGATGCTCGACGCCGGCGCGCTCTTCGCGCAGCTCCTTCTCGGTCGCATCCATGCGTTCGCGCGAGAACGCGCCGATTTCGAGATCCTTGACGATCGTATAGACGCCGTCCTTGACGGTCACGGGATAGCCGTAGATCACGCCCGGCTTGATCCCGTACGAACCGTCGGACGGAATCGCCATCGACGTCCAATCGCCTTCGGCCGTGCCGTGCGCCCACGTGCGCACATGATCGATCGCGGCCGATGCCGCCGATGCCGCCGACGACGCGCCGCGCGCCTTGATGATCGCGGCGCCGCGCTGCTGCACGGTCGGGATGAACGTGTCCTTGTACCAGGCCTCGTCGACGAGCGAGAGCGCGGGCTTGCCCTTGACCGTCGCGTGATGGAGATCGGGATACTGCGTCGAGGAATGGTTACCCCAGATCGTCACTCGCTCGACATCGGTCGTGTGCGCACCGGTCTTCTCGGCGAGTTGCGACAGCGCGCGGTTGTGATCGAGGCGCACCATCGCCGTGAAGCACTTCGGATCGAGATCGGGCGCGTTCTGCTGCGCGATCAGCGCATTCGTGTTCGCGGGATTGCCAACGACGAGCACCTTCACGTTTCGCTTCGCATGCGCGTTCAGCGCTTTGCCCTGCGGCGAGAAGATCGCGCCGTTCGCTTCGAGCAGGTCCTTGCGCTCCATGCCGGCGCCGCGCGGACGCGCACCGACGAGCAGCGCGTAATCGACGTCCTTGAACGCGACGTTCGCATCGTCGGTCGCGACGACGCCGGCGAGCGTCGGAAACGCGCAGTCGTTGAGCTCCATGACGACGCCGTTCAGTGCCTGCAGCGCCGGCGTGATCTCGAGCAGGTGCAGGATCACCGGCTGATCCTTGCCGAGCATGTCGCCGGCGGCGATGCGGAACAGGAGTGCGTAGCCGATCTGACCGGCTGCACCGGTAACGGCGACGCGGACGGGGGATTTCATGGAATGACTCCTTCGGAAATTTTTCCCGCCGTCATTCCGGCGAAAGCCGGAATCCATTTTGCTTTGGGGAGAAAATCAAAATGGG
>DASZWL010000079.1:0-3493 GCA_035546695.1 Rhodanobacteraceae bacterium
TCAGCTCGAGCGCTACATCGAGGTGCTCGAGGCGAAGCTCGGACGCAAGGCCGAGAAGATCCTGCTGCCGCTGCAGCCGGGCGACGTGCCGGATACGGCGGCCGACGTCGAGGAGCTCCGGCGCGACACCGGCTACTCGCCATCGACGCCGGTCGAGACCGGCATCGGGCGCTTCGTCGACTGGTATCGCGATTTCTACAAGTGTTAGCTAAGTAGCGGCCGGAAAACGTAAATTCGATTATTCTTACGCGCGAAAGCGGCGTTCTACGACATCCCTTACACAATGCGGGTTGCTAGAATGCCGCGCCGCGCAAGTGTGATAGGTTTCACATTTTTCGGGGAGGGAGCAACGTGAAACACGTATTCCGCTGGTTGCTGGTGGTCGGTCTCCTGATGCTCGCCGGCTGCGCCGCGACGTCCGGATCGCTGCAGGCGCCGAAGATCGACCCGGAGGCCCAGGCCGTTTCGGCGTACCACATCGGCGTCGATGACGAAGTCAAGGTCTCGGTCTGGCAGAACCCGGGGCTCGAAGTCAGCGTCCCGGTGCGCCCGGACGGCAAGATCTCGGTGCCGCTGGTCGGCGATGTCGACGCCGGCGGGCGCACGCCCGAGGAAGTGGCGGGCGAGATCCAGGAGAAGCTCAAGACCTACGTGCGCGACCCGCAGGTCACGGTGATCGTGACGCAGCTGCGCAGCCACGAATATCTCTCTCGCGTTCGCGTGACCGGAGCCGTGCGCCAGCCGGTCTCGGTGCCGTATCGCCAGGGCATGACCGTCCTCGACGCGGTGCTCGCCGCAGGCGGCACGAGCGAATTCGCGGCCGGCGACCGGACCGAGCTCTATCGCAAGGAAGGCGAAGGCACGCGCGCCTACGCCGTGCGGCTCGACCGCATCCTCAAGGACGGCGACCTCGCGACGAACTATCCGGTGCAGCCCGGCGACGTGATCACGGTTCCCGAACGCACGTTCTGACAGGATCGAAGCGGACGGGCTGACGAGATGGCCATGAACCAGGAGATGGTGCCGCTCAACGAGATGGCGCCGATCATGATCGCGGAGGGACGCCAGCACGCCGTCGCCCTCGTCGTCGTCTTTGCGGTCATCGCCCTCGTCGCGCTCGTCGCCGGGCTGCTCTGGCCGAAGAACTACGTCTCGTCGACGACGATCCTCGCGCAGAAGAGCGACATCATCCAGCCGCTGCTCGAAGGCCGCGCGGTGCCGACCGGGGTATCGGATCGCGTCGGGATCGCCAAGCAGGTCATCTTCAGCGGCAAGGTGCTCGCCGACATCCTCGAGACCGGCGGCTGGATGGCGAGCCATCCGAATCCGCTGCAGCAGGAGCGCCTGACCGAGTCGATCAAGGACAATACGACGGTCGCGAGCCCGCGCGAGAACCTGATCCAGGTCACCTATCGCGACTCCGATCCCGAGCGCGCGTTCAAGGTCACGCAGCGGCTCGCCGAGCTCTTCATCCAGGAGAGCCTCGCCGCGAAGGAGCGCGAGAGCCGCGAGGCCTACGAATTCATCAACAGCCAGGTCGAGGATTACCACAAGAAGCTGACCGACGCCGAGGACAACCTGAAGAAATACCGCGCTGCGAACGCCGACGCGCATCCCGGCAGCGAGGCCGACACGAACAGCCGCATCAGCGCGCTCCGCGCCGGCATCGAGCAGGCCCGGCTCAGCGTGATGGAGCTGCGCTCAACCGAGGCCGCGCTGACTTCGCAGCTTTCGGGCGAGTCCGAAGTCACCGCGGTGCAGACGCGCGCCGGCATCTATCGCGCGCAGCTCGCCGAGCTGCAGTCGCAGCTCGACAAGCTGCTCCTCACCTACACCGACCAGTATCCGGACGTCGTCCGCACGCGGCATCAGATGGAGGACCTGCGCAGGCAGATCCAGGAAGAGGAAACCCGCAAGCAGGATCCGAAAGCCGCGACGCCGAGCGCGCTCGATCAGACCGCGCAGTTCAACCCGCTCTACACGGAGCTGCGCAGCAAGCTCGCCGACACGCGCCGCCAGATCGCCGCGAGCGAGTCGCGCATGGGGGCGACCGAGCAGCTCTTGAACGCCGAGCTCGATCGCAGCCGCCGCATCGCGGCTTCGGAAAGCGCGCTCGCGGAGCTGACGCGCGATTACGAGGTCAACCGCGACATCTATCAGGATCTCCTGAAGCGCCGCGAGAACGCGCGCGTCTCGATGAACCTCGACGAGGAAGGACGCGGGCTGACGTTCCGCATCCAGGATCCCGCCGTCAAGCCGCTGCGGCCGACCGGCCTCAGCCTGATGCACTTCGCGCTTGCCGGCATCGTTCTCGCGATCGCCCTGCCCCTCGGCCTCCTGTTCGCGCTGGTGCGGTTCGATCCGCGCGTGCGCTCGGCGCGCGAGCTCGAAAGACAGATCGGCGTGCCGGTGCTGGCCACGGTTCCGGTCTATGCGACGCCGCGCGAGCGCGGCGGGGATCGCACACGACAGGCGCTCGCGATCCTGCTGATTCTCGGCGTGTTCGCCGCATATGCGCTGACTTACTGGCTGAGGCTCGCCAAGGGCTCATGACTCCCGCCGACGACAAGACCGTACCCGACCACGTGCGCGCCGCGCTCGGCGCCGCCGCGCTCGACATCGCGCAGCGCACGAGCGCGAGCCGCTCGATCGCGCGCATCGTCGAGCCGCATGCGCTGACGACGCGCACGCTCGAGGAGCGCCGCCTGATCCACCGCGACGAGTCGGCGCGCGAGCAGGCCGACGCGTTCCGCGAGATCCGCACGCGCCTGCTGGCGCTCGGCGGCTCGAACAACTTCGTCACGATGGTTGCGCCGATCAGCCACCGCTCGGGCGGCAGCTTCGTCGCGCGCAACCTCGCCACCGCGTTCGCGTACGACGAGGCGAAGACGGCGCTCCTGATCGACTGCGACGTGCGCCACGCGGCGCAGCACACGGCGCTCGGCGTCAATCCGTCCGAAGGCGGCCTCATCGACTATCTCGAGCATCCGGCGCTCGGCGTCGAGAAGATCCTCTATCACACCGGCATTCCGCGGCTGCGCCTGATTCCGAGCGGCCGCCAGCGCGAGATGAGCGCGGAGTATTTTTCCTCGTTCCGCATGCGCGCCGTGCTCGATTCGCTGCGCAGCCGCTACGCGGACCGCTACATCTTCATCGACAGCCCGGCCGTGAAGGGATCGCCCGACGCGCGCATCCTGGCCGATCTTGCCGATTTCGTCGTGCTCGTCGTCGGCCACGGGCGCGACACGCCGGACGCGATCAACAAGGCGCTGGCCAATTTCGATCCGTCGAAGATCGCAGGCGTGGTGTTCAACCACGTGCCGTAGCACCGATCCTGAAAGGGGGGAGACCAATGCGGCCACGATGCACGACCACGCGTCTGCGCTCGGCGCTGCTCGCGATCGCGATCCCGGGTTCCGCGTTTGCGGTGAACGTCAACTACGAAGTCGGCGTCGGCATCGAGCACGACGACAACGTCAATCTCAGCGAGAAC
>DASZWL010000080.1:0-2110 GCA_035546695.1 Rhodanobacteraceae bacterium
GCGCCGCGATTGCGGCGAGCTTCAGCACGGTCAGGATGTTCTGCGCGAGCGAGCCCGCGCGGATGCCGAACCAGTTGATGCCGGCCAGGAACACGATCGTCGCGATCGCATACGGCCGCGCCGCCCTCGGCTCGAGCGCGATGCCGAGCGCCGCGGCCGCGTACTGCACGAAGATCGTCGCGACCGCGGCGAGGCTGCCGGAGTAGTTCACGACGAGCATGTTCCAGCCGTAGACGAACGCGATTACGAGGCCGAACGCCTCGCGAAGGTTCACGTAGCCGCCGCCGGCGTTCGGCCGTCGCGCGCCGAGCTCGGCGTCGCAGAGCGCGCCGATCAGCGCGAGCACGCCGCCGATGCCCCAGGCGATCAGCTGCTCGAACGAAGAGCCGGTCTGCCGCGCGATCGCGGCGGGCGTCAGGAAGATGCCGGAGCCGATGACGCCGCCGACGACGACCATCGTCGCGTCCCAGACGCCGAGGCGGCGCGCGTAAGTGACCTCGTTCGGCTCGCTCATCGGATCCCCCGCAAGAGCGCAAGCATCGCCGCTGGCGCGCGACGTGTCGAGCAGCCGTTTTCAGAACCTCACGATCCCCTCGACGCACGTGACCGACATGCCGCCGATCGAAACGTCGCCGCTCGCGACATCGACATCGACCGTGACGCGTCCGTCGCGGCCGAGCTCGCGGCCCTAGCTCGCGATGTAGCGCGCGCCGATTGCGGCGAGGCCGCCCGTTTCGCGAAGGAATGCGCCGATAGCGGCATTCGCGCTGCCGGTCACCGGATCTTCCGGGATGCCGTCGGCGGGACAGAATGCACGCACCGCGATCGCGATATCGTCCGACGATTCGCGTCCGAACGCCGCAATGCCGATCACCCGGTGCGCGTGAGTGAACGCGGCGACTCGATCGAGATCCGGCGCCAATGCGCGCACGGTTGCGGCGTCGCCGAGGTCGACGATCGTCCAGACCGCTCCGACGTCGACGATGCGCGGCGGCGCAGTTCGAATCGGTTCCGCGCCCAAAGCGCTTGCGAGTGCGGCGATGTCCTCCGTCGTCACTGAATCGAACTTCGCGCGTGGCGAGCGCACGATGACGAGCGGCCCGCCGTCGCCATGTTCGATGCGGACCGGTAACATGCCAGCCGCGCATTCGAGCCGTATCGACGTTCCCGCCATGCGTCCCGCCTGCACGAGCGCATGTATCGCGCCGACCGTCGGATGCCCTGCGAACGGCAACTCTTGTCGCGGGGTGAAGATGCGGACACGCACGTCGGCGTCGTTCGTCGTCGGCGCAAGCACGAACACCGACTCCGAAAGATTCATCCATGCTGCGAAGCGCTGCATCGTCGCGGCATCGACGCCGTCACCGTCCAGCACGACCGCAAGCGCATTGCCGTATCCGGCACGAGTCGTGAAGACGTCGACTTGCTGGAAAGCGCGCGCGCCGCCGCGTGCGATCATCGGCAATCCTCGGGAATTCGGCCGGAGCAGTCGTCCCGCCGTCGGCAGAATCGTGCCACAGTGTCGCCATTCCATTGCGTTTTGCTGCAACGCAAGAAAGAATCGTCATTCGCCGCACCGGGATCCAAGCAACGCCGTGACCGATCAGATTGCGCCGCCGCCGGCGCCGACCGCGCCGTGGGTCGTCGTCAAGTTCGGCGGCACGAGCGTCTCTACGCGCGTGCGCTGGAAGAACATCCGGCGCATCGCGGCGTCGCATAGCGCGCGCGGAAGACGCGTCGTGATCGTCGTCTCGGCGCTGTCCGGTATCACGGATCGATTGAAGGCGATCGCGGAGGCGCGCAACGAGGAAGCTCGTCGCGCCGTACGCGACGAGATCGTCGCGCGTCACGAAGCGATGCTCGCCGAGCTCGAGGTTCCCCGCGCAGTGCTCGACGCACGGCTCGCCGAGCTCGATCGCCTGATCGCGGATCCGCGTCGCACGCGCGGCGATGTCGGCTGGCAGGCAGAGGTCTACGCGCTCGGCGAGCTGATGTCGAGCGCGCTCGGTGCGGCATTCCTCTCGTCCGGCGACGACGCGCTGCCGACCGCATGGCTCGACGCGCGCGATTTCCTTCGCGCCGAATCGCTGCCGAACCAGAACGCGTGGGG
>DASZWL010000081.1:0-20230 GCA_035546695.1 Rhodanobacteraceae bacterium
CGTAGACCGTGACCGCGAATCCGCGCTGCGCGAGCAGCGTCGCCAGCAGCGCGCCGACAAGACCGGCGCCGACGATCGTGATTTCCTTGTCCATGCGTCCGTATTCGTGCGGTGGGCCAAGGCCCACCTTATGCGTTTGCATCATTGGGTGGGCCTTGGCCCACCGATACCGTCACCGCCGCGCGGCCCACGCTTCGGCTTCGCGCACGAACCGCAAACAATCCATCCGCCGGTTGTACAACGGCGTCGGCGCGGCGCGGATCACGTCGGGCTCGCGCCAGTCGACGACGATGCCGATCGCGTTGAGATGATCGAACAGCGCGCGTCCTTCGTCGCGGCCGCCGCGCACGCGCAGCGAGAGCTGGCAGCCGCGGCGCTCGGGCTCATGCGGCGTCGCGATCTCGAGCACGCGGTCGAGGCGCTCGCGCAACAGCGATTCGAAGTAGCCGGTCAGCGCGACCGATTTCGCGCGAAGCGTATCCATTCCGGCGCGGCGGAAGATCGCGAGCGAGACGCGCAGCGGCGCCAAAGCGAGGATCGGCGGATTCGAGAGCTGCCATCCTTCGGCGCCCGGCGTCGGCGCGAACTCGGGTCCCATGCGAAAGCGCGATTCCTGATCGTGCCCCCACCAGCCGGTGAAACGCGGTCGATCGGTGCGCGCGTGCCGCTCGTGCACGAAACAGCCGGCAACGGCTCCCGGTCCCGAGTTGAGGTATTTGTAGCTGCACCAGACCGCGAAATCGCAGCCCGAATCGTGCAGCTTCAGCGCGAGATTGCCGGCCGCATGAGCGAGATCGAAGCCGACGAGGCAACCCCTGCGATGCGCGGCTTCGGTGACCGCGCGAAGATCGAACGCCTGTCCGGTCCGGTACTGAACGCCGGGCAGCAGCACGAGCGCGATGCGCGAGCCGTGCTCGTCGAGCGCGCGAAGGATCGCGTCATCGGAGATCGAGCCGTCCGGCTCGTCGCCGTCGAGCTCGATCAGCGCCGTCGCGGGATCGTGACCATGGAACCGCACTTGCGATTCGACCGCGTAGCGATCCGACGGAAACGCGTGCTTCTCGACGAGGATCGCCGGCCGCTCCGCGGTCGGGCGATAGAAGCTGACCATCATGAGATGGAGGTTCGCGGTCAGCGAGTTCATCGCAACGACTTCGTGCGGCGTCGCGCCGACGACGGCCGCGAGATCGTCGCGCACGAACGCGTGATACGGCATCCACGGATGTTTGCCGCGGAAGTGCGCTTCGACCGCGAGCGATTCCCAGTCATCGAGCTCGGTCGCGACGGCCTCGCGCGTCGCCTTCGGCTGGAGGCCGAGCGAGTTGCCGCAGAAATACGCCTGCTCCGATCCGTCGGGATTGCGCGGAATCAGGAATTCATCGCGAAACGCGGCCAGCGGATCGGCGGCATCGGCCGCGAGCGCGTCGGCCTCGGCTTTCGCGAATTCGCGCGCCGCCGCGTCGAGTTGCGTCGCGCTCATTTCTTCAGTGAAGCGACGACGCTCGCGCAATTCGCGTCGAAGCGATCGTTCCATTCCGCCAGCGTGCCGTCGAGCAGCGGACGCTGGCAGCGCACTTCGATCGCGACGCTGCCATTCAGCTGGTACGAATCGCGCACGAGATAGCGCGTCTTGCTGCGCACGACGAAATAGCGATGCACGGACGAATCCTTGTTCGATGAATCCGTCTCGTAGCCGGCCTGTCCCTTCGCGCGCTCGAACTCGTCGGTGACGAAACCCTGGAAATCGGCGCCGTCCTTGAGGCTGCGCGTCTTGATCGTGACGCTCGCGGTGTCCTCGCTGCCTTGCGTCGCGGGATCGGGCACCTGGAACACGACGGCCTGCGGATCGCCGTCGGCTTTTTCCATGATCGCGGTCCAGTCGGGCGGCACATGGAAGTGGATCTGTCCCGCGTTCAGCGTGTAATCGGTCTTCGCCTGCGCGAGGACGAGCGTGCTGGCGAGGGCGAGCGGAAGCGCGAGTGCTTTCATGAGGTACGGTCCGGCGTCGGTACGAAGCGCTGCTTGGGAAGACCGAGCCATTCGAGCGCGGTCCCGTGATAAAGGCGCGCCTCGTCGGACGCGTCGAGGCCGAGCGAAGCGATGCCCTTGCCGGGCTCCTGCTCGCCGAGCGGGAAAGGATAATCGGTGCCGAGCATGATCGTGTCGATGCCGGCGACGTCGATGAGATAGCGCAGCGCCGCGTCGTCGTGCACGCACGAATCGAAGTAGAGGCGCCCGAAATACTCGCGCGGATTGCGCGCGTTGTCGGTCGCGACGAGATCGGGCCGCATGCGGAAACCGTGCTCGATGCGCCCGATCGTGTACGGGAAAGATCCGCCGCCGTGCGCGAAGCACACTTTCAGCGCCGGCAGCCGTTCGAGGACGCCGCCGAAGATCAGGCAGCATGCCGCGCGAGATTGTTCCGCCGGCATGCCGACGAGCCACGGCAGCCAGTATTTCGGCATCGATTCGCGGCCCATCATGTCCCAAGGATGCACGAGGATCGCGGCGCCGAGATCGGCCGCGGCCTCGAAGAACGGGAAGAGCTCCGGCGCATCGAGATTCCAGCCTTCGCAATGCGATCCGATCTGCACGCCGGACAGGCCGAGCGCCTCGACGCAGCGCTCCATCTCCTGGATCGCGAGCGTCGGCGACTGCAATGGCACCGTGCCGATGCCGGCGTAATGGCTCGGATACTTCCGGCAGATCTCGGCCGTGTGATCGTTGAGGAAGCGATGCAGCTCGAGCGCCTGGCTCGGCTTCGCCCAGTACGAGAACAGCACGGGAACGGTCGAGACGACCTGCACATCGACGCCGAACTTCGCATACTCGGCGACGCGCACCTCGGGATCGAACGCGTTCGCCCAGACCTCGCGGAAGAACTTGCCGTCCTTGTAGATGCGATGGTGCCCTTCGGTCCTGACCATGACCGGAAAGCGGTCGTCGCCGTACTTGTCGGCGAGGTTCGGCCAGTCGGGCGGGAGGATGTGGGCGTGGGTGTCGATCTTCAGCATTCCGGCAAGTTTAACCGGAGTGCGCGCACGGAAACGCGTACAGGGTTCGACGCCGGCCTCGCGGATCGTCTCGAGGCCGGCGTCGCGGCGGTGCGGTTGGGGAGGGCCGCCGGACCGCCGAAAACGCGCTACTTCGCCGCTTTCGTGGCGACCGGTGCGAAGCGCAGATCCTGATAGTCGTAGCTGAAATCGGCGAGCGGCGAGACGGCCTTCATCGTGACGCGATCGACCTTGCCGTCGGCGTCGAGCCCGAACGTGACGTACGCGGGCTCGATCGTCTTGTCGTCGAAGCGCGTGACGAACGTGTCGTATTGCCAGTGCTCGAGCTTTCCGCCCATTCGCGGCGTCGATTTGAAGTCGATCGCGAGCGATTTTCCGGCGAGCGCGACCTCGATGTTTCCGTACCAGGGATCGGCGTATGTTCCGGCGTAGCGCGCGAGCGGCAGCGACGGGCCGACTTTCGCGGGCGTCGCCGCCTTCTGCTTGAACGTCTTCAGGGCCTCGGCGACGTCCTGCTGCTTCTTTGCGATGAACTTCGCCGGCCAGTCGCTCGGCGGCGCGCCGAGGTAATGGTCGAGCAGCTCGAAGATCAATCCGTTGATGATCTCGCGGTCCTCGCTGTTGATCTCGATCGCGAAGCCGACGTGTTTTTCCGGGATCAGCACGACGCCGGCGAGGAATCCGAACACCGCGCCGCCGTGCCAGACGATCTTCGCGCCGCGATAGTCGCGGATATCCCAGCCGAGCGCGTAGGTGTCGAACATCGGTTCGATCGGTTTCAGCGCGCCTTCGCGCGGCGTGATCGGCTGGAATACCTCGGGCTTCCACATCTCCTTCTGCGCGGCGGCGCTGAAGAGATGCACATCGCTGTCGACGAGCTTGCCTTCGGCGAGCTGGATGCGCAGCCAGCGCGACATGTCGTTCGCGCTGACCGCGAGGCCGCCGGCCGGTGCCGCGTTGCGTCCGAGCGCATCGCGCTCGTCGAGGACTTCCTGATGGCCGACGCCGCGCAGGCCGCCGTCCATGCGCGCGTGCGGGAACGCGCGGTCCGGGTTCGCGAAGCGAGCATCGTCGTCGCTGGTCGAGTGCAGCATGCCGGCCGGTTTCAGGAGATGTTCCGTCGTGAACTTCTCCCACGTTTCGTTGCTGACGGCTTCGATGAGCTGGCCCGCGACCATGTAGAGCACGTTGTCGTAGGCGAAGCCCGAGCGGAAGCTCGTCGCGGGCTTGATGTAGCGAAGTCGCCGCACCGATTCGGCGCGCGAGAGATTCGTGCGCGGCACGAACATGAGGTCGCCGGCGCCAAGGCCGAGGCCGCTGCGGTGCACGAGCAGATCGCGGATCGTCATCTCGCGCGTGACCCACGGATCGTACATCTCGAAACCGGGGAGGCGATCGGTGACCTTGTCGTCCCAGCCGAGCTTGCCTTCGTCGACGAGGATCGCGAGATCGGCGACCGTAAACGCCTTTCCGGTCGAGCCGGTCGGGAAGATCGTGTCGGCGTCGACGGGCTCGGGCGAGCCGAGCTTCTTCACGCCGAAGCCTTTCGCGAGCGTGACCTTGCCGTCCTCGACGATCGCGACGGCCATGCCGGGCACGCCGATCTGCTGGCGCAGGCTTTCGACGCGCTGATCGAAATCCTGCGGCGGCGCGGCCGCGACGTCGAGCGAGAACGCGAGTGCGATGAGGATCGGAACGAGTTTCATGGCGTCTCCGGAAGAAGCGCGGCGGCGTGCCCGGTCTCGACGCGCCGCATCGCGCCGTCGAGCGCGAGCAGCAGCAGCGCGGCGAGCAGCGCGACCACGGCGAGAAGCGCGAAATACGCGGGATGATTCATGCGGCTCCAGAGCATGCCGACGACGCCGGCCGCGAGGCTGCCGGTGAAGGTCGCGAGGAACCAGCCGGCGATCGTCGTCGCGCCGAGCGCGGGCGGCGCGAGCCGGGCGAAGAGGCCGAGCCCGGTCGGCAGGATGTAGAGCTCGCCGAGCGTGAACACGGCAAAGAAGACGAGAAGCCAGATCCAGCTCGCCTGCGCGCCGCCCGCGAACGCGGCCGCGGCCGCGAGCAGCACGTACGCGCCGGCGACGATCGATGCGCCGCACGCCATCTTCCGCATCGACGAGAGCTCGCGCCCTTGCGCGGCCTTGCGCTTCCAGCGCGCGAGCAGCGCCGGCGTCATCAGGAACACGAGCAGCGGATTCAACGCCTGGAACCAGGTCATCGGAATCGTGCCGAGCGCCGTCGCGCGGTCGATGCCGGCGTCGGCGAACAGCGCGACCGTGTTGCCGACCTGCTCATACGCGCCGCGGAAGATCGTGACCGCGACGCCAATCGCGATCCGGACGAAGAGCGTCGCGCTGCCGGTGCGCGCGGTGGGCTCGCGGACTTCGGCACGCGGCGGAGCATCCTGTCGCGGCAGGTATTTTCCGCCCCAGAGGTAAATCAGTAGCCCGCCGAGCATGCCGACGCCCGCGGCGCCGAAGCCCCAATGCCAGCCGTAGAATTCGCCGAGCGTGCCGCAGACGAGCGGCGCGAGGAATCCGCCGATGTTCACGCCGACGTAGTAGACGTTGTACGCCCAGCCGCGGCGCGGATCGTCCGGCCGGTAGAGATCATTGATCTGGCTCGGCAGGCTCGGCAGGAACAATCCGTTGCCGAGCGCGATCGTCGCGAGCGCGACGTAGAAGAGCGGCTCGAACGTCATCATGAAATGACCGAGCGCCATCGTCGCGCCGCCGACGATGACCGCGCGCCGCTTGCCGAGCCAGCGATCCGACACGATGCCGCCGAC
Organism: Rhodanobacteraceae bacterium; assembly: GCA_035546695.1. Lineage (GTDB taxonomy): Bacteria > Pseudomonadota > Gammaproteobacteria > Xanthomonadales > Rhodanobacteraceae > Dokdonella_A. Next base: position 5,806 of record DASZWL010000081.1, read on the forward strand.
GATCGGCGTGAAGAACGCGAGCGACGTATACGTGCCGTAGATCAGCGAGGAGGTCTCCTGGCCGATCAGGAGCTGCTTCGTCATGTAATAGACGAGCAGCGCGCGCATGCCGTAGTACGAGAACTGTTCCCACATCTCGGTGAGGAACAGGATCGTGAGGCCGCGCGGCTGGCCGAACCAGCTCGGCTCGCTCATGCGGCGGCCGCTTGCCGCGATCCCCAGACGTCGCCGCCGCACCAGACCGTGCCGCGCTCGTAGACGACGCCGGGCTTGCGGTCGGAAGCGAGGAACACCGGCCCGTCGAGATCGACGATGTCGCAGAGCTGGCCGACGACGAAGGCCGGCGCCATCGCAAGGCTCGTGCCGACCATGTTGCCGACCATGACGCCGAGCCCGAGCCGCCGCGCCTCGCGCGCGATCGCGAGCGCTTCGGTGAGGCCGCCGCACTTGTCGAGCTTGATGTTGACGACCTGAAAGCGTCCGACGAGACCCGGCACGTCGGCGAGGCAGAGCGCGCTTTCGTCGGCCGCGATCGGAACCGGCGAGCGGAAGCCGTCGAGATCGGCCTCGCGTCCGCGGCGGATCGGCTGCTCGAGCAGCGCGACGTGCGCGTCGACGAGCGTCGGCATCAGCTTCGCGAGCGCGTCGATGCCGTAGCCCTGGTTCGCGTCGACGCCGAGCCAGACGTCGGGACGCGCGGCGCAGACGGCCTTGACGCGCGCGATGTCTTCGTCGAGATCGCCGGTCAGCTTCATCTTGAGCGCGCGCGCGTTCGCGTACGCGCGGGCGCCTTCGGCCATGACGGCGGGATCGTCGGCGCCCATCGTGAACGTCGTCACCAGCGGCTTCACGGCGGAAAGCCCGGCGATCTGCCACGCCTCGCGGCCCGTCTCTTGCGCTTCGAGATCGAACAGCGCGCAATCGACCGCGTTGCGTGCGCCGCCGGGCGGCATCAGCGCTTGCAGCGCGGTGCGATCGATGCCGCGCTCGATCGCCGCGCGGTTCGCCTCGATCGCGGCGGTCATCGTTTCGGCCGTGTCGCCGAGATAGTAGACACCGGAAGCCTCGCCGCGCCCTCGATACGTGCCGTCGTCGAGCGTGACGACGATCGCGTCCTGCGCCTCGAACACGTAACCCGAGATGCGGAACGGTTTCGCGAGCCGCAGCTTTTCGACTGCGACGTGCATGCGCAACGCCTTCATCAGTAGTGGACTCCCCAGCCGATCAGGTGGAACGCGAACGCGACCCAGAGCACGACGAGGCCGGACAGCGCGAGCACGATGCTCCAGAGCTTCGCCGGCCAGCGTCGATGGCCGACGCTCCAGACGGTCTTGAGGTTCCAGAGGATCAGGAGGAATCCGCCGATGAACGCGAGGAATCCGAAGATCTGATCGAAGCGCAGCACCGGATCGAACGCCTCGGTCGTCTTGTTGAGATCGGAGAACATCGAGACGATCGATCCGATCCACGCGCCGAACGCGAGCAGCATCAGGAGCGCGCCGATCTTGCCGGCGCGATACGCGCGCAATTCGCCGGACGAGAGATCGAGCCGCGCGCGATAGCGCCGCCGCACGATCGCCACGATCGGCCAGAACAGCGCGGTCAGCGCGAGCGCCGCGAGGCTCGCGTAGAGCGCCGGCGTCAGCCACGCACCGTTGCGTGCAGGCTCGGCACGCAGGAACACCTCGAACGGACCGAGCAGACCGAAGCTGAAACGCGTGACCTTGTCGCCTTCGACCTTCGCGGCGAGGAGATCGTGGCCGTTCGCGTCCTGCCAGACGAACGGCGCGACCTCGACCCAGTGGATCGGCTTGCCATCGAGCCCTTTCGCATCCGGCACGAGCAGGCCACCCTTGTCGTCGACCGCGACCTTGGTCTGGCCGATGAGGCCGATCACCGAGAAGAACGTCGAGAATGCGCCGCGCGAGCCGATCCAGTTGCCGGTCATCATCTCGGCGTGCTGCTTCGCGGTCGCCTCGTCGACGCGCGTCTCGATGCGCGGACCGGGGAAATAGCGGTCGGCGAAGTCGGAGAACATCGCGAGGCGTAAATGATGCGAGGCGCCTTCCTTGCCGCCGCTGTTGAACGAGACGTAGAAGCCGACGTTCTCCTTCAGGAAGAGATGCAGCGACGTGTGGAAGTAGTCGGTGTCGCCGAGATGGCCGATGACTTCGCGGCCGTTGATGTTCGTCTCGAAGAAGCCGAGCTCCATGCGGTTCAATTGCGGCAGCAGCGTCAGCGGCGTGTCGTGCATCTGCCGCGCGGTCTCTTCCTTGAGGATCCGGTTGCCCTTGTATTCGCCGTTGTTGAGGTGCGCGATCATGAAGTGCGCCATGTCCTCGCCGGGCGAGGACAGCGAGCCTGCCGGCGCGGGGCCGACCATTTCGAATTTCTTCGGCGGTTCCGACGCGGTCGAGTAGCCGGTCGACATCAGCGGAACGAGCGCGGCCGGCAACGGCTGGCGGAACGTCGAGTGGCTCATCTCGAGCGGCGCGAAGATGTGCTTGTCGACGTAGTCGTAGAACGATTCGCCGGACACGCGCTCGACGACGTAGCCCGCGAGCGAAGTCGCATAGTTGGAATACGCCGGCGTCGTGCCGGGATCGAACACGCGCGTCGGCATCCAGCGCTTGAGCAGCGTCACGTAGTCGGGCGTCGCCGGATCCTCGGTGATGATGCTCTTGATCTGCTCCTCGAAGCCGCTCGTGTGCGTCATGATGTTGCGCATCGTGATCGGCTTGCCCTCGCGCGGCGGCACCTTGAAATCGTCGGGCAGGTACGTGTTGACGTCGGCGTCGAGATCGATCTTGCCCGCTTCGACGAGCTGCATGACTGCGGTCCAGGTGAAGAGCTTGGACACCGAGCCCGGACGGAACAGCGTCAGCTTCGGATCGACCGGTTTCTTCGTCGCGACGTCGGCGTAGCCGAAGCCGCGCTCGGTCAGGATCTCGCCGTCCTTGACGACGGCGACGACCGCGCCGGCGATGTCGCCGGTCGCCATCGAATAAGGCATGTAGCCGTCGAGCCAGGCGTCGACGTCGGCCTTCGTGAGCTCGTGCGCACCCGAAGGCGATTCGTTTGCCGGCGAGGTCGGCGCTGCGGCGGCGTCCTGCGGCGACGTCGGCGGCGCCGTCGGCTGGGCCGGTTCCGGCACCTGCGCGCCCGCGACGAACGCGCACAGCGCGAGCGCGGCGGCGGTCAGCCATTTCGTCGATTGCATGTTCGTTCTCCTCGAATGCGGAAGATCGGAAAATCGTCGAGCCGTCTCGCGGCCCGAGAAGGAGCTCTCACGCTGCGTCATGCGAGGCAGGCCTCGACGAGCCGCTCGAACTCGGCGCCGCCGCGGATCGGATCGGCGACCGGCACGCCGAGCGTCGCCGTGGAGGCCGCGAGCAGCTCGCGCGCATCGGCCTCGCCGAGCTGCGACGTGTTGATGCTGACACCGCCGCAGCGGATCGCGGCGTTCGTGCGCCGGCCGAGGCGGATCGTCATGTCGATCGTCTCCTCGAGCGTCGGCAGCGCGAACGACGGATGGCCGAGCACGTGGGTGCGTCCCGCTTCGTGACAGACGACGAAGACGTCGGGCTGGCTGCCGTGCAGGAGCCCGAGCGAGACGCCGGCGTACGCCGGATGGAACAGCGAGCCCTGACCTTCGATGACGTCCCAGTGCGCGGGATCGGCATCGGGGCTCAGCATCTCGGCGGCGCCGGCTTCGAAGTCGGCGACGACGGCGTCCATCGGCATGCCACTGCCGGCGATCAGGATGCCGGTCTGTCCGGTCGCGCGGAAATCGCAATCGATGCCGCGCGCGGCGAACGCGCGCGCGAGCGCGAGCGCGGTGTATTTCTTGCCGAGCGCGCAATCGGTGCCGACCGTGAGGAGCCGCTTTCCTCCGCGCTTGTCGCCGGTCGCGATCGGGATATTCCGCGGCGGCGTGCGGATGTCGATCAGGCGGCCGCCGTAACGCGTCGCCGCGGCTTTGAGCGCCGGCGTATCGTCGAGCCGCGTGTGCATGCCGCTGACGATGTCGAGCCCGGCGACGAGCGCTTCGACGAGCGACGGAATCCAGTTCTCGTAGAGGATGCCGCCCGTGTTGGCGACGCCGATGACGAGCCCGCGCGCACCGCGCGCGCGAGCTTCCTTCGGCGTCAGGAACGGAAGGCCGGTCGTCACGGTCGCGCCGCACGACCATTCGCCGACGACGCGATCGCCGGCCCAGTCGCGCAGGCCGAACGCGGTCTTCGCATAGCCGGGCTCGGTCGTATCGCCGAGGAACAGGAGATACGGCTGGGGCAGCACGGGCGCCTGCGCGTCGCGCAATGCGGAAGCTGGACTCATCGGATCGCTCAGAACTTGAGGTCCACGCCGACGCCGATGGTGCGCGGCGCGAGCGGCACGCCGCTCACCGCGCCGATCTCGCCGGTCACCGCATTCGTGCGCACGACGTAGTTCGTGTAGACGCGCTCGTTGGTGAGGTTCTTCGCGAAGAAGCGCACGGTCCAGTGCTCGTTGCTGATGTCCGCATTGAGATCGAGCGCGGTATAGCTGTCCTGCGGCAGCGAGTTCGGCGCGTGCGTGAGGCCGCTCGTCGAATCGCCGACATGGCGCAGGCCGCCGCCGACGCGGCCGGCCCAGCCGCCGCCGAGCGGGAAGCTGTAGTCGGCGGTCGCCGACGCGGCCCACTTCGGAATGTTCGGCAGCCGGTCGCCGTCGAGGCCGCCGATGCCGGGCACGTCCTCGGTCAGTTGCGCGTCCGTGTAGGCGGTGTTGAATCCGAGCCTGAGGCCGGCGACCGGCGTATACATCGCGGAAAACTCGATGCCGCGGCTGCGCGCGGTTCCGCCGTTGGTGAAATAGCCGACGCCGTCGATCGACGCCGGCACCTGGATGTCGTCCCACTCGACGTCGTAGATGGCCGCGTCGAGCATGAGGCGGTTGTCGGCGAGCATCGACTTGATGCCGCCCTCGTAGCTCGTGAGCTTCGATGAATCGACCTGCGTGGGAACGCCCGGCAATGCGAGGTTCGGGCCGCCCGGTTGATAGCCGGTCGCGATGCGCGCGTAGAGCATCGTGTCCGTGTCGATGTGGAAGCGCGGGCTCAGCGACCAGGTGACGACGCTTTCGTCCGACGATCCCGGCTGCACGACGTCGCCCGTCACCGCGCCGCTCGTGATCTCGGTGAACGTCTGCTCGTTGCGCGCCCAACGCACGCCGCCGGTGACGTCGAAGAAGCTCGAGAACTTCCAGGTGAGATCGCCGAAGACCGCGTATTCCTTGTACGTCGACGGCAATGCGACGAGCGCAAGCGGATTGAGGCCCGGGATGAACGAGTAGTCGTCGAACTGCGCGGTCAGCGACTGATCCTGCTTGCTGTTCTCGCGCGTGCCGAACGCGCCGACGAGCCATTCGATGTGATCGTCTTCCTTCGACGCGAGGCGGAACTCCTGCGTCGTCTTGTAGAGCTTGAGATGATAGAGCACTTCGGAAAGGAACGGTCCGGGCAGCCCGAGCAGCGGGCCGAGCGGGCCGTAGACGCTCGACGCATCGTCGTTCGTGTGCGCGTCGGTCTGTGCGTACGACGTCGCCGAGACGAAATCGGCGAAGCCGAGATCCCAGTTCACGGTGCCGGTGTAGACGTCGTACGTCTTCCTGTACGGCTCCGGGAATGCGTTGTCGTCCTTGTTCTTGCCGTAGAGCGGCGTGAGCGTGACCGGATCGATCGCGACGTAGCTGAAGGAATCGGCGTCGACCTTCGAATCCATCGCGGTCAGCGTCACCGACAGGTCGTCGGTCGCCTTCCACAGCAGCGCGGCGCGGCCTGCGCGCTGCCAGAACGAGTTCTGATCGTCCTCGCCCGTGCGCACGTTGTCGATGTAGCCCGGCGTGCTCTGCTGCGCGAAATCGACGCTCAGCGCGAGCTTGTCGGAAACGAGCGGCGCATTGAAGCTCGCGCGGCCGCCGTAGCCTAGATCGCCGGCGGAGGAGACGCCGAACGTGTCCGCGCCGACGCTCCACGACGACGTCTGGAGATCCGGCGCGCGCGTCACGTAGCGCATCACGCCGCCCATCGCGCTCGCGCCGTACAGCGTGCCTTGCGGGCCGCGCAGCACTTCGACGCTCTGGAAGCCGCCGGACAGGAGGTCGATGATCGCCGTGCCGCCGTCGCCGTACATGCTGCTCGAACCGATCGGCGTCTCGTCGATGTAGGTCGCGACGGTCGAAGTGGCCGTCAGCGGCGAGATGCCGCGGATGCCGATCGCGGCCGAGCCCGGCGCGCCGTTGTCGCTGATCGTCAGGCCCGGAACATACGCGGCATAGTCGGCGAGCTGCGTCGCGTGCAGGTTCATGAGCTGGTCCGAGTCGACCACGGTGATCGACATCGGCACTTCCTGGATATCCTCGCTGCGTTTCTCGGCCGTGACGACGATCGTGCCGAGCGCCTGCGAATCGGAATCGGTATCCGGTGCCGGCGGCGCCTGCTGCGCCCACGACGCGGAGGGCACCGCGGCGAGCAGAAGCGCGATCTCAACGGTCAGGAGCTTCTTGTCGAGCTTCTTCATGACTTCTTGTCCTCGGAAGGTTTCGGTTGCGCCCACGTCGCGCCGAGCAGGCGGCGGAAATTGCCGCCGAGCACGAGCTCGACGTTGGCGTCGCTGTAGCCGCGGCGGAGCAGCGCGGCGGTGAGGTCGTAGGTCTTTTGCGGATGATCGAAGCCGTCGGTGTCGATGCGCTCGCGGAACGCATAGCTCGACTTGTACGCGGCGCGCAGCTGCTTCTGCTGATCAGCTGGCATCTTGTCGTAGCCCTGCAGATCGGAGTCCGAGCCGATGCCGACGTGCTCGATGCCGACGAGCTTCGCGACGTGGTCGATGTGGTCGACGATGTCCTCGACCGTCGTCGGCTCGGTCGCCTTGACGAACATGCGCACGCCGGTGATGCCCATGACGCCGCCTTTCGCGGCGAGCTTGCGGATCGCCTCGTCGGTTTTGAGGCGCGGATGGTTGTTCAGCGTGCGGCAGTTCGAATGCGTGATCGCGATGGGCTTGGGCGAAAGCTCGATCGCATCGAGTGTCGTCCTGTCGCCCGAGTGCGAGACGTCGATCAGCATGCCGACCTCGTTCATCGCCTTGACGATCTCGACGCCGTAGTCGGTGATGCCGCCGTCGACGCGCTCGGTCGAGCCCGATCCGATCAGGTTCTGCGTGTTGTACGTCAGCTGCGCGCAGCGAAGGCCGAGCTCGTAGAACGCCTTGACGTCCTTCGGGTCGCGGAACTCGTCGGCGTTCTGCAGGCCCATGATCACGGCGATCCTGTGCTTCGCCTTCGCGCGGTCGAGATCCTCAGCGACGCCGACGAGCGAGAAGAGCTCGCCGTTGCGGCCGACGAAGCCGCTCCACGCCGCGATGAACTGGAGCGCGTCGTCGTACGCGGTCGGGCCGCCGACGCCGACGGAATTGTGGAAGCCCGTGATGCCTGAGGATCGGTACATCGCGATCTCGGCCTCGGTCAGCGGATTCGCATAGGCCTCCGGCGAGAAATCGAGCTTCAGCGGCGCCAGCATGTCGATCACCAGCGAGCGCTGCACGAGATCGACGACCTTGCGCGGATACCGGCGCCGCGCCGAATCGGGCGAGAGCGGCGCGGCGCGGAGCGCCGGCGGCAGCATCGCGAGCGTGGCGGCCGTGCCGAGCGCGGCCAGCACGCGCCGTCGAGCCGGCGCGAATCCCGTTTCCCCCATCACGGACTCCGTATTGTCGTTTTCGGCGAGTATGGTCCTGATCGGAGAATTGTCAACCAAATTCTCCAATCAGGCCAATCGGTAGTAGCCAGAGATGCATGGAGGATTTCATGAAGGCGATAAAAACCGCGCCGCATCAGAAGGTTCGAAGCGCCTGCTACGATTGGCGCTCGATACGGACGTCACGACATTGACCCGCGCGGCGCGGACGGTATGCTCTCGCGAGTCCGTGCTGCCGATCGGATGTCCTGATTGGAAAATCCGCCCAGGGAAAGATCGATGGACATGAAAACGCGTCACGCCACCCTCGGCAGCCTCGTGCGCAGCCTGCGCGCGCGCCACGGATGGACGCTGAAGGAAATGAGCGAGCGCGTCGACATCCCGGTGTCGACGCTCTCGAAGGTCGAGCACGATCGGCTGACGCTGACCTACGACAAGCTCCTGCAGCTCAGCCAGCGCCTCAACATGCGCATGTCGGAGCTCTTCGCCGATGCCGCCGAGCCGAGCGAGCCCGCGGTCACGGCGCGGCGCAGCGTCGGGCGCCTCGACGACGCCGTCCGCGTCAACACGAAGAACTACGACTACTACTATCTCTGCACCGAGCTGCGCAGGAAGCGCATGATCCCGGTGCACACGCACATCCGCGCCAAGAGCGTCGCGGAATTCGGCGAGCTCGTCCGGCACTCGGGCGAGGAGTTCATCTACGTGCTCGACGGCGCGGTCGAGGTGCACACCGAGTTCTACGATCCGGTCGTGCTGCACGAGGGCGAGTCGATCTACATCGACAGCAACATGGGACACGCCTACGTCGCGGCGGAAGGCTTCGACGAAGCGCTCGTGCTCGCGGTCTGCTCCAGCGCGGACGAGGGCCTGCTCGAATCGCTGTATTCGCTGCACGGCGATGCGACGGCGACGCATCCCGCGACCGCCGCGGGATCATCCGGCACGAAATCGGCCGCGACGAAATCATCGGCCATGAAATCATCCTCCGCGAAACCCGCCGATACGAAATCGGCTGGCACGAAGAAACGCCCGGCGAAGCGCGGCACGCGAACACGCTAGCGGCTCGTTACGGCGGTCCGATTCGTCGTGTCCGCTCGCGGGCGCCGGCGCACCACGTGCGCCATCGTGTCGACGCTGTCGGTGATGCGGTCGAGCGCATCGGCGACGGCGGCCGCGACGTCGGCGGCGTCGCTGCCGCGCGCTCCTTCGAGTTGCTCGGCGAGAGCGCGCTCGGCGCCGCGCAGGCGCTCGGTCGGCGGCGGCGTGCCGCTCCGGAGCGAGCCCGCGATCGCGGCGAGGTGCGCGTCGACGCGCGCTGCGAACGCGAGCACGCGCTCGCGTTCGGGCAGCGCCGGCGCGTCGTCGAGCACGGCTTCGAGCGCCATGCCGGCGCGGATGAAGCGGTTCGCATTCGCGAACAGCGATTCGCCGAAGTCGAGCAGCGCCTGGTCGTGGCGCGGCTCGCCGCGCAGCCGGTCCAGCGAGGCCTGCGCGTTCGTGCGCGCACTGCGCGCGGCCGATCGCGCGGCGGCGCGCGCGTTCGCATCGCTACGCAGGAGCGCATCGAGATGCGCGCGATACGCATCGATCATCGTAGCGATCGCGGCGGGCACGCGCTGGCTTTCCCACGTGGGCCACGCGAGATAGCCGGCGAGCGCGAGCGCGCTGCCGATGCCGGTCGCGATGCCGCGCGCGAGCATCGTGTCGCCCGGCGGGATGCCGTCGAACGACAGCAGGATCACGACGAGGCCGGTCAGCAGCATGACGCCGATGCCGTAGTGCATCGTCGTCAGCAGCCGGAATCCGACGCAGAGCGCGGCGAGCAGCGCGAGCCGCTCCCAGTCGCCGCCGAACGCGTAGTGCACGAGCGCCGTCGTCAGCACGAGGCCGAGCATCGTGCCGACGACGCGCAGCAGACCGAAGCTGAACGTGCCGGCGAAATCCGGTTTCAGCACGATCGCCGTCGTCATCGGGATCCAGTAGCCATGCGGTATCGCCAGCACGCGCTCGCCGGCGACCGCGATCGCAAGGCAGACGCCGCAGCGGATAGCGTGGCGGAACGCGATCGAGGACAGCGTGAAGTTCGCGCGCAACGTCGCGAGCGCGCTCCGCTGGCGCAATGCGCGCGGCAGGCGCGCCTCGGCCTCGGCGGCGCGCAGCTCGCCGCGGCCGCCGGCGAAATCGGCGTTGCGGATCGCGGCGCGCAATTGTCCGGCAAGGCCGTTCGCGCGCGCGGCCGCGATCGCGAGCTTGCGCCGCGCACGCGCATCCGCGGTGCGCTCGGCGATCGGACGTAGTGCCGCGAGCGCGGAATCGACGCCTTCCATCGCGGCAGACGCGGCGAGCGGGCTCGCGCCGCGCTCGAGCGCATCGGAGAGCGCGTCGAGCGTGCGCGCCGCATACTCGCGCAGGCGCGCGAGCGTCGCCTTCGCTTCGCCGTCGTCGAGCATCGATTCGAGATCGACGATCGCGAGCAGCTCTCGGCGAATGCGCTCGACGATGCCGGCCAGCACGCGGAACGTTTCCATGACTTCGCCGCGAGCGCGATGAGGACTGTGCAGCAGGCTCTCGACGTCGAGCAGCGCCTGAGTTACCGGAGGCGCCTCAGCCTGATCGCTCGGCCTGCGTGCGTTCGCGGCAAGCTGCGCGCAGAGCGCGGCGAGCGCCTGTCGCTCGGGACGATAGCGTTGCAGCGGCCAAGCCGCGATCGCGAGCAGCATCTGCAGCACACCGCCGGCGAAGATCAGGAGCGCCGCCGCGAGCGCCTCGGCGGGTTTCATCGGTGTTGCCGCCGTGATGACGAGCAGGATCATGCTCGTCAGGCCCGCGCGGCCCGCGTTCGGCCCGAGCGCGACGAGCAATCCGCCGGCGACGCCCCAGATCAGAGCGACCAGCGTCAGCAGCGGCGTGTCGTCGCCGATCATGCCGCCCGCGAAGGCCGACACGCCGGCGGCGACCGCGGTCAGCAGCATGCGCTGCATGCGCAGCCGGTACGGCCCCGGCTGGTCGAGGAACATCGTGTTGAGCGCGCCGGCCGCGATGCCGAGCCCAATCGCCGTGTGTTCCGTCGCGATGCCCGCGCCGAGCGGAACGACGACGGCGGCCGCGTTGCGCAGCGCGACGCGGAGCGGGACGTCTCGGGGCTTCAGTTGAAGCAGCGTGTGGACCATGCGTGCAGCTCACACCTCGTCGTTCCCGCGAAGGCGGGAACCCAGTGCCTTCGGTCGCGCAAGGCGCTGGATCCCCGCTTCCGCGGGGACGACGTCAGGTGCGGTATTTCTCCGGCGCCGGATTCACATGCCCGCACGCCTTGCACGTGCGCGCGTCGAGCGAGCGGTAGAAGCGCTCGAACACGGCCGGGAAGTCGGTCTCGATGTTCCCGAGCCCGAAGAACTCCTCGTAAAGCTTGTGATTGCAGCGCTCGCAGAACCAGACGAGTCCGTCCTTCTCGCTCGGCAGGCGCTTGCGCTCGATCACGAGCCCGACCGAATTCGCCATTCGCTGCGGCGAGTGCGGGATGCGCGGCGGCAGATAGAAGATCTCGCCGGCGCGGATCGGAATGTCGCGCGCGCGACCGTCGTCCTGCACCTTCAGCACCATCTCGCCTTCGAGCTGGTAGAAGAATTCCGGACCTTCGTCGATGTGGTAATCCGTGCGCGCGTTCGGTCCGCCGACGACCATGACGATGAAATCGCCGTCGACGATGCACTTGTTGCCGACCGGCGGTTTCAGCAGATGCCGGTTCTCGTCGATCCAGTGCTTGAAGTCGAAAGGCGGAGTGAGGGTTGACATGACGAGATCATCATACCGCGTGGGCGAACCCGAGATTCCAAAAATATAGAACATAGGGTGGGCTTCAGCCCACCATCCCCCGTTGTTCGACGACGCAAAAGCGGCGGGCCGAGGCCCGCCCTATGAGGGGATCGCGGCGACGCACTTCAACTCGATCGCGATCGGCGTCGGCAGCGCGGTGATGCCGAGCGTCGTGCGGCAGGGCGCCGTCGCGGGATCGGGAAAATGCTCGGCGTAGACACGGTTGTACGCAGCAAAGTCGCGCGTCATGTCGGTCAGGAACACCGTGACGTCGACGAGATCCTCCCAGCGCGCGCCGCTCGCTTCGAGCACGGCGCGCACGTTCGCGAACACCTGCCGGCATTGCGCCTCGATGTCGTAGCCGACGAGTGCGTTCGCGGCGTCGTAGACGTTGCCCGGAATCTCGTTCGTGCCGGGCATGCGCGGCCCGACGCCGGAAAGAAACAGGAGATCGCCGATGCGACGCGCATGCGGATACGCGCCGACCGGCGCCGGCGCGCGGCTCGTGCGGATCGCATCGCTCATGGCGCTTTCCGCGGCGGCAGCGTCGGCGTTCCGTCGACCGTGATGTCGGCGCGATAGATCACGCGGTTCGCCTCGTTCGTGCTGACGACGTGGTAGTTGCCGGGCCGAAGATACAGATTGCCGCGCGTCTCGCCGTGGCCGCGAATGAGGCGCTCTTCCATGAGATCCTCGCGCTCGACCGGATTCAGCACGAGCCGATCGCCCGGAATCGCGTCGTCGCCCTCGTCGGCATAGCGCGCCTCGATCAGGCACGGATACTGATCCTGGCAGAACTTGCTGCCGGTGACGAAGTAGGGCTTGCGCAGGCCGCTCATGTCCAGCCAGGTCGGACGGGCGTCGCGTATCTCGTCGATCGGAAAGAAAACGCTGACGTCGTAGGCTTTCGCCTTCAGCGACCACGGCTTGCCGTCGCCGTCGACGAACACGATCGGCGTCTTCGGCTTCAGCGAGTCGACGACCGCGTGATAGTACGGATGATTCTCGGTGCCGGGCGGATGCTCGATCATCATCGTCTGCTCGACGGTGAGAGGATCGATGCCGGACAGCTTGCGGAAATGCTGCGCCATGCTCGATCCGCCGAGATACCGGCCGTTCTCCTGGATGTGCGCGTAGCCGGCATTGACGACGATGCGCGCGTGCGGATCGATCTTGATCGTGCGGTCGTAGAGGTTCTTCGCCTGATCGTACTCGCGCACATCGCCGTTGCCTTCCTTCTCGCTCTCGTAGGCGACGACCTTGAAGCCGAGCCGGAGCGCGGTGCGCACCATCTCCGCGCAGATCGGCTCCATCGTGTAGAAGCCGCTCTTCTCGGTCGGATAACCGCGGCTCTGGAGCGCCGTGTCCGACGCGTAAAGCGTCTCGGCCGCGAAGTAGTCGTAGCCGTCCTCGCGCAGCTTCGACAGCAGCTCGACCGTCAGCGTGCGCGTCAGCGGCACGTTGTGCGCCTCGTTGAAGAACACGGCCTGGCGTCCGTGCGCGAGCCGGGCGATCTCGTCGAGCGCGGGTTTGGCCGTATAGCCGCCCGAAAGTGGAGAGACGTTGTCGTCGTGCGCCGGCAGCTGGCGGATCGAGTACGAATCGTGCGCGCCGGGATAGTCGCCGACGAAGCTCTGGTACCAGCTCATGTACTGGCCGAACACGATGCGGAACGCGCGGTTCTTGTCGCCGCGGTATGCGTCGCGCATCGCCTTGAACTGCGCGAGCAGGCCGTTGCGCTTGAGCGCTTCGGCGTAGACCTTCTCGGACTTGTCGAACGCGACCTTCTGCTCGTGCCGCCACTGGTACGGCGTCAATGCCTGCTCTTCGGCCGCGAGCGCGCCCGATGCGGCGAAGAGCGCGGCGAAGAGAATTCCGGTCAATCGCATCATTCCTCCTGTGGCAGCCGCAAATGCGGCGCGGTCAGGTGTCGAGCGCGGCGATCGCGGCCGCGGCGGAATCGGCCGTCTTCGCGGGATCGGCGATGTCGATGCCGAGATCGCGCACGAGTCCGTCGGCGAGTCCGTAGATCCAGCCGTGCACGCTGAGCGCCTGGCCGCGATCCCACGCATCCTGCACGACCGTGGTCTGGCAGACGTGGACGGCCTGCTCGATCACATTGAGCTCGCAAAGTCTCGCATGCCGCGCCGCCGGATCGGCGATGGGACGCAACGCTTCGGCGCGCTTCAGCATCACGTCGCCGACGTGGCGCAACCAGTTGTCGACGAGGCCGAGCCTCCTGTCTTCCATCGCCGCGAGCACGCCGCCGCATCCGTAATGGCCGACGACGAGGATGTGCTCGACCTTGAGCACGTCGACCGCAAACTGAATGGCGCTGATGCAATTGAGATCGGTGTGCACGACGACATTCGCGACGTTGCGGTGCACGAACACCTCGCCCGGCGCCATGTCGATGATCTGGTTCGCCGGAACGCGCGAGTCGGAGCAGCCGATCCAGAGATATTTCGGCGCCTGCTGCTCGACGAGGCGCTTGAAGAATTGCGGATCCTGGCGCCGCTGCGCCTCGGACCACACGCGGTTCCGTTCGAGAAGATCGTTGAGTTTCGCCATCGCGCTTGCCGGGTTCAGGAGCCGAGCCGGATGCAGACGTTCTTCGGCTCGGTGAAGAACCGTAGCGCCTCGAAGCCGCCTTCGCGGCCGACGCCCGAGTTCTTGACGCCGCCGAACGGCGTGCGGAGGTCGCGCAGGAGCCAGCAGTTGATCCAGACGATGCCGAACTCGAGCGCGGCGCCGACGCGGTGCGCGCGATCGAGATCGCTCGTCCAGAGCGAGGCCGCGAGGCCGTAACCGGTGCCGTTCGCGATCGCGACCGCTTCGGCGTCGTCGTCGAACGGAATCAGCGTGACGACG
>DASZWL010000082.1:0-2987 GCA_035546695.1 Rhodanobacteraceae bacterium
CGCGCCGCGCCTTCGGTCAGCACGACGCGCACCTCGGCGCCGGCATCGCGCAAGCGACGCACGAGCTCGGCCGCCTTGTACGCGGCGATGCCGGCCGCGACGCCGAGCAGCACCCTGGAACCCGCCAGCGCCGGTTCTGCCATGTACGAAACCGCCGACTCCACGCGAAGCGTCTAGCTTACTGAAAAACATCGGCCGCGCCGCTCGGTCCGCGACGGCAGGAACGCTACGGTGTGCGTGCGATCACGTTCGAGCCGGCAGCGCTGCGGTCTCGACGCGATCGCATGACCCGAAAAGGAGGACATTCATGCGCATCCGCGACTGGCCCGACGGCGAGCGTCCACGCGACAAGCTGCTCGCGCGCGGCGCCGACGCGCTTTCAGACGCGGAGCTGCTCGCGGTCTTCATCGGCTCCGGCCGGCGCGGCCGCAACGCGGTCGAGGTCGGCCGCGTGCTGATCGCCGAGGCCGGCGGACTCAAGGCCCTGCTCGACACGCCGCATCCGCCGGGCATCGGGCCGGTGACGCGTTGCCGGCTGCTCGCCGCGCTCGAGCTCGGCCGCCGCTATCTCGACGCCGAGATGAAGACCGTCTGCCCGCTGACCGATCCCGGCGCGAGCGGCCGCTATCTCAAGGCGCGGCTGGCAGGTTACCCATACGAGGTGTTCGCCTGCCTCTTCCTCGACAGCCGCAATCGCGTGATCGCGTTCGAAGAGCTCTTCCGCGGCTCGATCGGCGGCGCGAGCGTGCATCCGCGCGAAGTCGTGCGCCGCTGCCTCGCGCACAATGCGGCCGCGATCATCGTCGCGCACAACCATCCGTCGGGCGTCGCCGAGCCGAGCCGCGACGACCGCCTGATCACGCTGCGCCTTCGCGATGCGCTCGCGCTCGTCGACGTGCGCGTCGTCGACCATTTCATCGTCGGCGACGGCACGCCGATCTCGCTCGCCGCACGCGGCTGGCTGCGCTGAACCGAACGGCCGGCAGCAGCGCGCGTCGCTATACTCCTATACCGGGCTGGGGACGGGACGAGCGGTGATCTTCGACTATCCGCGCGCATATCCACCGGACGCGGTCGAGCAGCGGCTGGCCTCGCCGGCGGCCGCGCGCGAAGCGCTGTCCGGACACGAAACCGCGCTCGAAGCGATGCTTGCCGAGCGCCGCCGTGATTTCGCGCTCGTGATCGCGAAGGCCGACGACGAGAAGCTGTTCGAGCGCACGGCGGCCGCGGTGCGTCTCGCGTTCGCACGGCTCGCGTACCGGCACGGACGCCTCGGCGCGGATTTCCACGCATACCACAACGAGGGACACATCCTCGAGATCTGCGCCGGACGCATTCCGCGCCTCTTCGCGGCCGAAGGCGCGCGCGCGCTGTCGCTGCGCGACTGGTGTGCGCTCCTGCTGTTCGGTGCGGGGCACGACCTGCGCCAGCGCGAGGCACAGCTGTTCTCGGCCGGCATCGGCGCGAACGAGCGCGCGAGCACCGAGGAGATGCTGCGCATCCTCGATGTCTCAGGCTTCGATCGAGAGCGCGACGCCGATCTCTACATCGCAATCGAGCTCATGATCGCCGGCAGCACGTTCGACGCGCGCGCGCCGGGCGGCGCCACGTACAACGCGGCCGAGCTCGTGCAGAGCGGCGGAGCGCTCGCCGCGAAGCTCGACGCGAAGCTCGACAAGCACCGGCCCGGCTGGCGCGACGATCCCGCGCTCGTGCGCGGCCAGCGGCTCGCGCTGATCGCGGCCGATCTCGACACGGCGAACGTCGCCGAGCCGTTCGCCGCGTTCGCCGCGAACGGCGAGAACCTCT
Source organism: Rhodanobacteraceae bacterium (assembly GCA_035546695.1). Taxonomy (GTDB): domain Bacteria; phylum Pseudomonadota; class Gammaproteobacteria; order Xanthomonadales; family Rhodanobacteraceae; genus Dokdonella_A. Next base: position 1,810 of record DASZWL010000082.1, read on the forward strand.
GCCGCGAGCGCGAGATGCTGAGCGGCCGCTCGCTCGATGCCGGCGAGAGTGCGATGCCGGCGCTCGGCTTCCTGACCGACGGACAGGACCGCTTCTTCTTCGACCTGCACCGCTTCAATTCCGAGATCGGCCACGCGGCGTTCGACGCCGGCAAGCATGCGAACGCCGCGCTCCTGAAGGCGCTGACCGTCGGCGTACGCGCCCGCGTCGCGATCGGCGGACCGCCGGCCACGGGGAATCAGGTCATCGAGGCGTATCGCGCGACGGTCGCCGATCTCGTCGCCTGAGTACGATCTCGTCGGCCGGGAAATGAGGTCGGCAAGTCGGTGCGTCCGTGCACCCCGGCGCCGTGCGCATCCCGCACGCCGCCCTCAACTCGCCGATGGTGCCAAGTTAATCGCGGTTGGCGACAGCGCGATGACACTTGGTTTTTCCCCTCTCCCGCGTGCGGGAGAGGGTAGGGTGAGGGCAAGGCGGTTTGACGCTTCAGTAGGAAAGGCCGCGCAAGCATCCGTCCCTGGAGCGGATGCCGTTCGGCATCCTGCCTCACCCTCAGCCGCCTGACGGCGGCTTCGACCTCACCCGCCGCGCTTCGCGCGTCGACCTCTCCCGCAAGCGGGAGAGGTGACAGCCGCGGTTCGCTCGGCGATTTCGAGAAACGCCCGAACCCTCGCTAGAATGCATCGTTTGACCGCGACCTCTCCGTGAAAGACCTCCTCCGCGACTCGATCCTCGAAGCCCTCAGCGCGCTGACTGCCGCCGGCGCGCTGCCGGCCGGCGAGACGCCGGCGTTCGTCGTCGAGCGGACGAAGAGCCGCGAGCACGGCGATTTCGCGACGAACGTCGCGCTGCTCTCGGCCAAGGTCGCGAAGGCGAAGCCGCGCGATCTCGCCACGGCGATCGTCGGCGCGCTGCCGGCGCAGGATGCGATCGCGAAGGTCGAGATCGCGGGGCCGGGCTTCATCAACTTCTTCCTGAGCGCCGCGGCGTACCGGCGCGAGATCGGCGAGATCCTAGACCGCGGCGAAAGCTACGGCCGCAACGCGACCGGCCAGGGCCGCATGGCTGGCGTCGAGTTCGTCTCGGCGAATCCGACCGGCCCGCTGCACGTCGGCCACGGACGCGCGGCCGCGATCGGCGATTCGATCGCGCGCGTGCTCGGCGCGAACGGCTGGAAC
>DASZWL010000083.1:0-3718 GCA_035546695.1 Rhodanobacteraceae bacterium
GCCCCGTCGCTCGAAGTCGTCGGCGCGACGCGCGACGGCGCGACGCTGAACCTTCGCGCGCAGGAAGGCAAACTCTCGCTGCCGATCGTGCCCGGCACGCAGTCGTTCGAGATCCGGTTGCGCGAAGAGGCGCCGCTCGGCTTCGTCGCGCGCACGCCCGCGATCCGCCTCGCATCGCCGGCGGCGAACATCGATCTTGCGCTCGAGTTTCCGGCCGACCGTTGGCTGCTCGGAACGTTCGGCCCGCCGAGCGGACCGGCCGTGTTGTACTGGAGCTCGCTCGCGGTCGTGCTCGTCGTCGCATGGGCGATCGCACGCACGCGGCGCACGCCGCTCAAGCTTTGGCAGCTGATCCTGCTCGGGCTCGGCTTTTCGACGTTCTCGTGGATCGCGCCGATCGTCGTCGTCGCGTGGCTCGCCGCGATCGACTGGCGCATGCGCGCCGAGCCGCCGAAGTCGGTCGTCGCGTTCGATCTCGTGCAGATCGGAATCGCGGCGTTGACCGTGCTCGCGCTCGTCTGCCTCGTCGCCGCGATTCCGCAAGGGCTGCTCGGATCGCCGGACATGCAGATCGCCGGCAACGGCTCGTACGGACATTCGCTGCGCTGGTTCGCGGATCGAAGCGGCGGCGCATTGCCGACAGCCGGAGCGATCAGCGTGCCGCTCTGGGTCTACAAGCTGCTGATGCTCGCGTGGGCGCTCTGGCTCGCGAGTGCCGTCATCGGCTGGCTGCGCTACGGCTTCGCCGCGTGGACGCGCGGCGGCTACTGGCGCAAGCGGCCGCAGAAGGTCGCGATCGACGTTCCGGCGGTGACTCCGCCGCCGCTGTCCGGCGCATGAGCATTCGCGATCTTTTGAGCGAAGCAACGCGCCGTCTCGGCGGCGGCGATGCGCGGCTCGATGCCGAGCTTCTGCTCGCGCACGCGCTCGGCGTTTCGCGCGCGACTCTCTATGCGCATGCCGAAGACGAACCTTCCGCAGCGGCTCGCGAAGCATTCCTGCGATTCGTCGACGAGCGCAGCCGCGGGGTGCCGGTCGCGTATCTGATCGGCCATCGCGAGTTCTGGTCGCTCGACCTCGCGGTCACTCCTGACGTGCTGGTTCCGCGCCCGGAAACCGAATTGCTCGTCGAACTCGCGCTCGAGCGCATTCCACGCGATCGCGATGCGGTCGCCGCCGATCTCGGCACTGGCTCGGGTGCGATCGCGCTCGCGATCGCGCGCGAGCGGCCGAGTGCGCGCATCGTCGCAACCGATCTCAGCGAAGCAGCGCTCGACGTCGCGCGCGCGAACGCGCGAAGGCTGGCGATTGCGAACGTCGCGTTCGCCGGAAGCGACTGGTTCGCGGCATTGACTCAGCGCTTCGATGTCGTCGTCTCGAATCCGCCCTATGTCGCCGCGGGCGATCCGCATCTCGAAGGCGACGTGCGTCACGAGCCTCTATCGGCGCTCGTCGCCGGCGCCGACGGGCTCGATGCGCTGCGCCGCATCGTCGCCGGCGCGCCGGAGCATCTTCGCGCCGGCGGATGGCTGCTCGTCGAGCACGGTTTCGATCAGGGCGATGCGGTGCGACGGCTGTTTCGCGAATCCGGCTTCGGGGACGTCGAGACGGCCCGCGACGCCGGCGATCGCGAGCGGGTAACGCTCGGTCGCGTGTCGACCTGAGTTCTCTATACTGACGGCTTCGGAACGTGTTTTCCCCTCTCTCGCTTGCGGGAGAGGGCAGGGTGAGGGCGCTCTCGGTTCTCCCTCCGTTGCTTGGGGTAGTTGCGTGAGTTCGATGGCGACCGTCACTGCCGCAACGACTCCAGAGCTCGCCTGGCGCGTGCGGATCGTGTTGGCGCTCGCGCTCGGCATCGTATTCGCCGCGCTGTCGCTCGATCCCGCTTATATCGGCGGGCACGGTCCGTACTGGAACGCGCAGCTCGGCGACGCCGCGAAAGGCGAGATCGGCTGGTTCTATTACGCGCGCGATGCGTGGCGCTTTCCGCTGTTCGACATCGCGACATTCCACTATCCCGAAGGCGGCAGCATCGTGCTCTCGGACAGCCTTCCTCTGTTCGCGCTGCCGGCCAAGATCGTTTACCGGTTGACGCATGCAGCCGGCGAGCTTCCGCCGATCTATACCGGCTGGTGGGTCGCGCTCTGTCTGGTGCTGCAAGCCGTTGCCGCGTCGCGCCTCCTGCGCGCGCTCGGCATCGGCGATCTCGTGTCGCACCTCGCCGGCGTCGCGATCTTCTGCTATCTCCCGATCGTCATGCTGCGCTTCGGACAGGCTGCGCTCATGGCGCAGTGCCTGATCCTGTTCGCGCTCGAAGGCTACGTGCGCGCCAAGCGCGATGGCCTGACACGGCGACAATGGGCCGCGCAATGCGCGCTGCCTCCGCTCGCCCTGCTCGTGCATCCGTATCTCGCGGCGATGTGCGGCATCCTCGTCGCGGCGACGATTCTCGATCAGTGGCGCGAGCATCGTCTCTCGCTCGGCTCGGTCGCGCTCCGGTTCGGATCGATCGCGGCATTCGCGCTCGTGCTGATGGCCGTCGGCGGATTCTTCAGCGCGACGCGCGAGGATTTCGGCGACTACGGCCTCTACTCGCTGAACCTGCTGTCGCCGTTCGTGCCGTTTCCGCAGACGCTCGCCGGACATCTGCTCGGCACGCGGATGCCCGTGATTCCCGGCACGAACCAGTGGGAAGGCGGCGCGTATCTCGGTGCCGGCGTGCTGCTGATGTGCGCGCTCGCGCTGCCGGCGCTTCGTGACGCGCGCGCGAACCTTCGCCGCCACGCGGTGCTGTTCTGGATGATCGTCGCGACGCTCGTCTTCGCCGTGTCGAACTGGATCGGCTTCGGCGAGCACGAGGTCGCGCACCTCCCGATTCCCGATGCGCTGCTGCACCTCCTTTCGCAGTTTCGCGGCTCGGGGCGCTTCGTCTGGATCGCGGTGTACGCACTCGTCGCGGCGCTCTTCGTCGCGATCCTGCATCGGTACGGAGCTTCGCGGGCGCGAGTTTTCATCGTCGCCGCCGCGCTGCTCGAGATCGCCGATGTCCGGCCGATGCAGGCCGGCGTGCGCGCCGCGAGCGCAACCGCGGCACCATCGACGATCGATCGCGCGGCGTGGACGAAGCTGATCGAATCGCACCGGCGCATCTTCCAGTTCCCGTCGTTCGAATGCGGCGGCATCTTCGGCCGCGACATTCCCGGCACGAAGTTCCGCGAGATCGAGATCGACTGGATCGCCGCGGTGCGCAACGTTCCGACGAACAGCGCGTATCTCGCGCGCTTCACGAAGGATTGCGATCGCGAGCGCGAGGACGCCGCCGCGAACCTCGACGAGCCAGGATTACTCCGCCTCTACCGGAGCAGCGAAGACGTCGGCGCCTTTCTGCAAGCGCGCGGCGCCGATCTCGGCCGCTGCGGCTATCTCGACGACGTCGTCGTCTGCTCGGCCGACCGCGATCTCAGCCATCTGCGCTGAGCTTTTCGCGCCTCGCAGCCGCTTCGTGTGATCCGGTTCTCACTTCGTGCGTGCGCGAGCGCGCATGGGCAGCGTCAAGCGCGCCGCGGATCGTCCGCGGCGGATCGGAGATGCTGTCCTCGCGGTCGGGCACCACCCCGCATCGGCCGCAGCATCGAAGCCGCGCGTGAGCGCCGCGTGCCAGCCGGGAAAGGCGGCACGAAACGTCGCAGGAGGCGACGCAGGGAGCAACCTCATGGGA
>DASZWL010000084.1:0-10356 GCA_035546695.1 Rhodanobacteraceae bacterium
CGTTCGCCGTCGCGACGATGCGCTCGACGCGCTCGGCGTCGAATCGATCGTCGGCGACATCACTTCGCTCGAATCCGTCGTCGCCGCAGCAGCCGGTCGCGATGCGGTCGTGCATGGCGCCGCGCGCGTCGCGATGCCGGGCCGTCTCGAAGACGATTATGAGGTCAACGTCGCCGGCACCGATCACGTGCTGGCCGCGTGCGAAGTCGCCGGCGTCCCGCGGCTCGTGTTCACGTCGTGCGCCGGCATCGCGATCGATGGCCGCGCGAACGGCGCGATCGCCGAGACGCGGCCTTTGCCGGATCGCGCCGCGACGCCGTATCTCGCGACGAAGGCGCTGGCCGAGCGTCACGTGCTCGACGCGAACGGCCGCGAGCTCGCGACCGTCGCGTTGCGTCCGCATCTGCTCTGGGGCCCCGGCGAGCCACATCTTCTGCCCGAGATCGTCGCGCAAGCGAAATCGGGCGATCTGCGCCTGTTCGGCGATCCCGGCGGCACGATCGACAGCTGCTACGTCGACAACGCGGTCGATGCGCACGTCGCCGCGCTCGAACGACTCGAGCCCGGCAGCGAGATCGCCGGCAAGGCCTACTTCATCACGCAAGGCGAGCCGATGCCGATCGACGGATTCTTCAACGCGCTGCTGCATGCGGCCGGCTTTCCTGCCGAGACGCGACGCGCATCGGCGGCGCGCACGCGCGCGACGGTGCTGATCGCGCCGCTGCGCCACGCGGCGACGGGCCGAATGCCGCTCGTCCGCGCGGACACGCTTGCGCTGTTCGGCCGGAGCGCCGTATTCGACATTGCGGCCGCGAGGCGCGATCTCGGCTACGCGCCGCGCGTGGGCACGACCGAAGGGCTCGCGCGCGTGTCGGCGCATCTGGCGCGCGAGAGAATGCGGAGGCGGTGAGAAGCAAAGCCGGGATTCGGGATTCGGGATTCGGGATCGAAGCCCACATCCCGAATCCCGGCTTTTCCTCCCGCTAGAATCCACCGATGGCCGATGCCGCCGAACCATCCCAAACAGAGACGACCAGCCGCCAGCCGAATCCGGTGCTCGCCGTGTTCGGTCGCGCGCTCGAAGCGGCGCTGAACCGCCTCGTCGATCTCGATCCGGAGACGCGCACGGCATTGCAGGCGCTGGACGGCCGCGCGATCACGCTGACGTTCCGCGACACGCCGCTCGCGATGCGCATCGCGGTCGCGGGCGAGCGGTTGACGATCGGGCCCGCATTCACGGGCGACAGCGCCTTGCGCGTCGCGGCGACGCCGTTCGCGCTGCTCGGCCTTGCGCTCGCGCGCGGGCGCGACGAAGGCTTCACTCCGGGAAAGATCGAGATCGCCGGCGACGCGGATCTCGCGCGCCGTATCGAGCGCATCGCCTCGCGTTTCGCGCCGGATTTCGACGAAGCGTTCGCGCGCGCGTTCGGCGATGTCGCCGGATTCCAGATCGCGCGCGCGGTGCGCAACGCGCTCGCCGGCGCGCGCAGCGCGGCGCGTGCGCTCGCGCGCGACTCGGCGACGTTCCTGACCGAGGAAAGCCGCGATCTCGTCGCGAAGGCCGAGCTCGACGCGTTCCTCGACGAGGTCGACGACGTGCGCGAGCGCGCGGATCGCATCGAAGCGCGCATGCGCCGGCTCGTCGCCGCGGGCGGGAAGCCGCTCGCGTGACGTCGCTTTCGCAGATCCCGCGTCTCCTTCGCATCGCCGCCGTGCTCGTACGCTACCGGCTCGACGATCTCGTCGATGCCGCGCATCTCTATCGTCCGCTGAAATTCGCGCGCGGCGTGCTGCCGCGTCCGCGCGGCGACATCGCGAACGTGCCGCGCGGCGAGCGGCTCGTGATGGCGCTGACCGAGCTCGGGCCGATCTTCGTGAAGTTCGGACAGATCCTCTCGACGCGGCGCGATCTTCTGCCCGAGGACGTCGCCGATGCGCTGACGACGTTGCAGGATCGCGTCGCGCCGTTTCCGGAAAGCCTCGCGCGCGCAGCGATCGAAGACGCGCTCGGCGCGCCGATCGCCGAGCGTTTCGCGACGTTCGACGGCACGCCGCTCGCTTCGGCGTCGATCGCGCAGGTGCACGCGGCGACGCTTCGCGACGGACGCGAGGTCGTCGTCAAGGTCTTGCGGCCGGACATCGAGGAGCGCGTCGTCGCCGACGTCGATCTATTACGCGCGATCGCGTCGTCGGTCGAGCGCTTCCATCCGAACGCCGACAAGATCCGGCCGCGCGAGATCGTCGCCGAGATCGAGACGACGCTGACGAACGAGCTCGATCTCTCGCGCGAAGGCGCGAACGCCTCGCTGCTGCGGCGCAATTTCCTCGGCTCGAACGATCTCTACGTGCCAGAAGTGATCTGGTCGCACACGAACGCGCGCGTGCTGACGCTGGAGCGCGTGCGCGGTATTCCGGTCGACGATCTCGCTGCGCTCGACGCCGCCGGCATCGATCGCGTCGCGCTCGCCGAGAAAGGCGTGCGGCTCTTCTACACGCAGGTGTTCCGCGACAACTTCTTCCACGCCGACGCGCACGCCGGCAACATCTGGGTCGATCCGTCGCGCTCGTCGGATCCCTGCTTCATCGCGCTCGACTTCGGCATCATGGGTTCGCTGCCCGAAGAGGATCAGTACTGGCTCGCCGAGAATTTCATTGCGCTCTTCAATCTCGATTACCGGCGCGTCGCCGAGTTGCACGTGCGCGCTGGATGGATGCCGGGCGATGCGCGGCTCGACGAGCTCGAAGCGGCCGTGCGCACGGTCTGCGAGCCGTATTTCACGCGTCCGCTCAGCGAGATCTCGCTGGCCGAGGTCGTCGTGAAGCTGTTCCAGATGGCGCGGCGGCACGAGCTGACCTTGCAGCCGCAATTGATCCTCCTGCAGAAGACGCTGCTCAATATCGAGGGCGTCGGACGGCTGCTGCATCCGCGCATCGATCTCTTCGCGACCGCGAAACCGGTGCTGGAGCGCATCTGGCGCGAGCGCCACGGCCCGCGCGCGACGCTGAAGGCATTGCGGCGCCGCATTCCCGAGTGGATCGCCGATGCGCCGGAGATGCCGGGGCTGATCCGCGACTATCTGACCCAGGCCACGCGCGGGCGCCTGGAACTTCGCATCGCTTCCGGCGATCTGAAGGCGCTCGAACGGCGCGCGGCGCGCGGCCAGCGCCTCGCGATCTGGCTGGCGCTCGGTACTTCGCTGCTCGTCGCTGGCGCGCTGGCGCTGCTGCTGCCGTCCGCCGACCTGCCGCGCGCCGCGGTGCAGGGCGCCGGCGGCGTCGCGCTCTTCGGCGCGGCGCTCGCGCTCTGGCAGGCGTTGCGCCATTCCTGACGCCGAACCTTTCCGATTCTTGAAAACCCGGAGACCGAAAACGTGAACCGAATCACTCGCATCGCCGCCGCCGCAGCCGTCGCGCTCGGCGGGCTCGCGGCGTGCCACCACGAGAAGCCGCTCACCGACGCGCAACTGACGCGCCTCCTGCATTCCGAGCACGCGGCGGCGGCCGATGCGAATGCGCCGCTCGATTTCGCCGCGGTCAATTGCCTGCGCGCGTGGTCGGGCGATGCCGAGCTCGCGAAGACACTCGCGCCGATCTCGACGAGCGAGGCCGCGAAATCGAGCTGCAAGGTGCGCATCGAAGGCTGGATCCAGGACGCCCTGCGCAATCCCGATCACATCGCGTTCGCCGATGTCAGCGCGCCCGATGTCGTCCGCCGCGTCGTCGCGCTGCAGGAGCAGCACCGTCCGACGGCGATGGCGCCGATGGCCGGCGATCTTCCGCCGGCCGCGATGACGAAGCGCGCGGCGCCCCCGTCCACGCTTTCGCCGGCGGCGATGAGCGCGCTGAACCACCCGGTCAACCTCGACACCGCGAACGCCGGCATCAAGGAGCTCGACGGACTTTGCCAGCAGGCGAAGGACGCGAAGGCGGGGAACACCGGCTCGCCGCTCGCGAACTATGCGTCGATGTGCGGCGACCGCATCCAGCGGCTGCGCGATCGCGCGACCGAGCTCGCCGCGGGCGGCGGCAATTCGCGCGAAGTCGAGATGCTCAACGACAACATCCGGCGCATGCTGGTGGCAGGGCGCCGCCTCGCCGCCGCGGAAGGCAAGGTACCGGCGCAACAGAAGCCATGACGGCGTAACGGCGAAAACGCGAATCGCCCGCCGTTACAATCGCCGGCATGCTTCGAGCCGGCATGCTGGAGATTCCCGAGGACGAACTGACCGAGCGCTTCGTGCGCTCGGCGGGTCCCGGCGGACAGAACGTCAACAAGGTCGCGAGCGCGGTCGAGCTCCGCTTCGATGTCGCTCGGTCGCGCGCGCTTCCCGATGCCGTGCGGGCGCGGCTGCTCGCGCGGCGCGACCGTCGCCTCACGGCCGACGGCGTGCTCGTGATCCAGGCGAACCGTTTCCGCGATCAGGGCAAGACTCGCGACGACGCGCGCGCGCGGCTCGCCGCGCTGCTCGAAGCTGCGCAGCACGTGCCGAAGCGGCGTCTCGCGACGAAGCCCACGCGCGCGTCGAAGGAACGCCGCATCGAGAGCAAGAAGAACCGCTCGACGATCAAGCGCTCGCGCTCGTCACGCGGCTGGGATCGTGAGTGAGCAGAGCAAGCGGCCTCCCGGCGCTGCCGCCGTCGATGCCGCAGTTCCCGCAGAATGCGTGGCGGCGCCTATGCGCGCGGCTGTTGCATCTCGCGGGCTGGCGTCTCACCGGCGAATTGCCGGATAGGCCGAAGCTCGTGCTGATCGCGGCGCCGCATTCGTCCTGGTGGGACGGCATCTGGGGATTGCTCTTCCGCAGCGCGCTCGGCGCCGACATCTCGTTCATGGCCAAGCGCGAGCTATTCGCAGGGCCGCTCGGCTGGGTGCTCAGGCGCGCCGGCGGCATTCCGATCGAGCGCGCGGGCGCGCATGGCGTCGTCGAGCAGATGGCCGCGCGCTTCGGCGCCGCCGACCGTCTCTGGCTCGGCATCGCGCCCGAAGGCACGCGCAAGCGCGTCGCGAAGTGGAAGAACGGCTTCTGGCACATTGCGCGCGAAGCGGGCGTACCGATCCTGCCGGTCTATTTCGACTATCCGGCGCGTACGATCGGGCTCGGGCCGCTGTTCGAGCCGAGCGCAGATCTCGCGGCCGATCTCGCCGCGCTGCGCGCGTTCTATGCGCCTTGGCGCGGCAAGCATCGCGGCACCTGAACGCCGTTGCGCGATCGCGTTCGCGGAAATCGCGCGCGACAGTGTTTTCACTCAGCATCGCCTTGACCGTATCGCGGATGCGACCCTAGCGTGCTCGGCAACGAGCCCTCCGCGCCGCGGCGGGCGCGTTGCTGCTCTAGGCTATGGGGTTCCGATGCGCTCGAAGATCGGCCGGCTCGTCTCGCGTGCGGTTTCGGCCGGTGCTCTCGGCGGCGTCCTGTTGTTCGGTGCGCTGTCGATGCGCGCCGCCGCGCAGCAGACGCGCGAGGAACTCGCGGCGAAGTTGCCTGCGACGAATCTTTCGGGCGAGGAGACGCGCGCGGACGTCGGTCGCCTGCTCGCCGCGCCGGGATTCGCGAAAGCCGTCGTCGCGACGAATCCCGCGGCGCGCGACGCGCAACCGGTCGGCGAACGCGTCTGCATCGCGTGCCATCAGCTCGAGAGCGAGCACTTCACGCATACGCTGCACGCGCTCGGCCTCCACGCCGCGAACAAGGCCGATGCGAGCATTCCGGTCTGCGAGACCTGCCACGGGCCGGGCTCGAAACATGCACAGAATCCGACCGCGAAGGGTCTCATCATCGGCTACACGAAGGATTCCGGCACGCCGATCGAGACGCAGACGAAAACGTGTCTCACGTGCCATCAGGGCGGTCCACGCGATCACTGGCTCGGCTCGGTGCATCAGCGCAACGGGCTCTCGTGCAGCGACTGCCACAACCCGATGGCGAAATTCTCGGTCGAGGGCCTGCTCGCGAAAGCGTCGATCAACGACACCTGCGCGCAATGTCATCGCGACATCCGCATGCAGTTCAACCGGCGCTCGCACATGCCGCTGCCCGAAGGGCAGATGAGCTGCGACGACTGCCACAATCCGCACGGCTCGCTGACGAATCCGCTGCTGAAGACGGCGACGGTCAACGAGACCTGCTACCAGTGTCACGCCGAGAAGCGCGGACCGTTCCTGTTCGAGCATCCGCCGGTGCGCGAGAACTGCCTCAACTGCCACACGCCGCACGGCTCGAACCAGGCTTCGCTGCTGGTCACGCCGATTCCGTTCCTCTGCCAGCAATGCCACAGCTCGACGCGGCATCCGAACGATCTGCAGACGGCGCAATCGCTCGCGAGCGGCGCGCATCCGGACGAGCGGATCATGGGACGCGGCTGCATCACGTGCCACGCGAACATCCACGGCTCGAACGCGCCGTCTGGGCCGAAGTTCCACGAGTAGGTGGACACGCGATGACCCTCGTATGCCGCCCGATCCTCCTCTCGTCGTCCCCGCGAAAGCGGAGACCCAGCGCCTTCGTGATGCGCCAGAAAAGGCACTGGATCCCCGCTTTCGCGGGGACGACGGTGTGGTTGGGTTTCGCATTGACGAGCGCCCACGCCGACACCGGCGTCGGCGTCGACACGTGGCGCGCGAACAAGCTCGATCCGACCGCGGGCGCGACATCCGAAACACGCGATGCGCGCGGCACGTCATGGCTCGCCGACGGCGTGCACCGCTCGCCGACGGGAAATCTCTATATGTGTCCCGCCGAGTCGCCGGAAACTTCCGCGCACGGTGACTGGATCTCGTACGGCACGCTCGAGATCGGCGCCGTCGCAACGAGCGGCGACGACGGCAACGCGCTCTGGGACCGCTACGTCGACTGGGACTCGGGGCTCATCCTCGGGCTTCTCGACTACACGTGGGAGCGACCGGACGACGGCACGTACGCGAACGTCCGCGCGAGCCGGATCAGCGACGACGACGAGTATTACCAAGCCGTGTTCGGACGCGCCGGCAGCTACAAGATCCAGGCGTTCCTGCGCGAGATGCCGAACGTGCTGTCGAACAACGCACGCCCGATCTGGGATGGCGTCGGCACGAACCATCTGACATTGCCCGCGCCGCTGACGCCGGGCGCAAGCTCGTCGGCCGAAGTCGCGGCCGTGTCGGCATCGACGCCGGAGCGGACGCTCTCGGTCAAGCGCGACAAGCAGGGTCTCGGCTTCTCGATGTTCCTGACGCCGGAGTGGACCGCCTACGCGAATCTCACCGACGAGGAGCGCAAAGGCGCGCGGGCGTACGGCGGTCCGTTTTTCTTCAATTTCCCGTTTCCCGACAACGGCGGCGTGCTCGAGACGACGAAGCCGATCGACGATGCGACGATCAACCTCAACGGCGGCTTCCGCTACGCAGGCCCGGTCTGGCGCATGGACATCGGCTATCAGGGCTCGTTCTATCGCGACCGCTATCGAAGCTACACCTATGCGATGCCGTTCGCGCTGTCGCCGGTCGTCACGAACGCGACGGCCGCGCCGCTGACGCAAGGCCAGATGGCGATGGAACCCGACAACGACTACCACAACCTCAGCGCGACGTTCACGCGCAAACTGCCGTGGAACGGCGAGCTCTCGCTGACCGCGTCGGGCGGTCGCATGGAGCAGGACGACACACTGATCGCGCCGATCGCCTGCAACGGCGTGTTCGGCATCGACCTCGACGGCTCGGGGCTCGGTCCGCAGAATCCATTCCTGTTCGACTGCTCGAAGTGGAATACGCCGGCCGCGCTGTCGCGTCCCGATGCCGACATGCGGATCGACACGACGCTCGGCGACGCACGGATCGTCCTGCAGCCGACATCCGATCTCACGGTTCGCGGCGGATTGCGCTTCGATCGCGAGGATTACCGCAACGTCTACCTCGCGTTCAATCCGCTGACCGGCCAGTACGGCTACGTCAGCGAGAACGGCGCGCAGGGCAGCGTCGTGCCGGGCGAGATCGGTTTCTGGGATCCCGGCGCGCTCGCTTCGAGCGTGACGCAGATCAGCAGCATCCCGCTCGACTTGCAGACGATCGACGCGAACGTCGGCGTCGACTGGAAGATCGGGCCGCACGACACGCTCGGCGCGACCTTCGCGTTCAGCCGCTTCGAGCCCGGCAACCGCGAGCGCAAGCGTGCCGACGACGACAGTATCAAGCTGACGTGGGTCGATCGCGCGCTCGACTGGCTGACGTTCCGCGCGAACTACACGTACTTGAGGCAAAGCGGCGATCGCTACGACTACGATCCGTACGCGTTCGCGTTCTCCGAAAGCCTGCCGGGCTTCGTGCCGCCGAATGGCGGTGCGCTGCCTTTCACGGTCGATGCGCTGCGCAAATACGATCTTTCGAGCCGCGACGAGAACAAGATCGATCTGATGGCGACGCTGCTCGTCGGCCACGACATGACCGTGACGGCCTCGCTGCGCAGCGACTGGAACGACTACGACGCCGTGCTCGGGCGCCAGCGCTACGACACGCTCGGAACCGCGCTGCAATGGGAATGGCAGCCTTCGCCGTCGACGAGCATGAGCGTCTTCTACGGCTACGACGAGTCGACGCTCGATCTCGCGAACGTCAATGACGTCGAGTTCGGCGACGATCCTTCGCTCGGCGGCGAGACGTATCCGCTCGACGATCGCTGGTGGGCGACCGACAAGCAGAAGAACCATACGGCCGGAGCGACGCTGACGCATACGTTCGGCCGCGTTCGCCTCGATGCAGGTTGGAATTTCCTCTATTCGCGCGGCATCACGAGTTATCGCTTCGCGACGCCCGCAGCGCTCGCGTACTTCGCCGACGGCGCGCTGCCCGACCGCGCGTTTCCGCCGATGACGTATCGCGTCAACGGGCTCACGATCGGCCTGACCTTCCCGCTGACGTCGCGGATGTCGCTGCGCGTTTTCGATTACTACGAGAAGGCGACGATCGCCGACTGGCACTACGCGGGCTTCGATTCGGGACAGGTCATCGATCACCGCGTCTATACCGACGGCGGTCCCGAGAGTTACGACGCGAATCTCGTCGGAATCCTGCTCAATGTGGCGTTGTAGCGGGAGCCGCGACATGACACGCCCGATTCCGATGCTCGCCCTTTTCGCGCTTGCCGCGATGTCGCTCGGCAACGCGCTTGGCTCTGCGAGCGACGAGTTCATCGATCTTCGCCGCATCGATGCATTGCGCGGCGACGCCGACGCCGGCAAGGCGAAAGCCGCGGTGTGCGGCGCGTGCCATGGACCCGCCGGCATCGCGCCGGTTCCCGCATTCCCGAATCTCGCCGGCCAGCAACCGGAATATCTCTACTGGCGACTCGTCGAGTTCAAGCGGGAAGCGCGGCCCGATTCACCGATGACGCCGCAGGTCGCGAATCTCGACGACGCAGCGATGCGCGATCTCGCGGCGTATTTCGCTTCGCTGCCGGCGCCGGCAGCCGGGACGTCCGATGCAAAGAACGGTCGCGGCGCGACGCTGTACCGTGACGGCGATCCTTCGCGCGGAACTCCGCCGTGCCAGGGCTGTCACGGCGCGAGCGGCGAAGGCCATGCGTGGGCGGCGCGCGATGCGAGCTACCGGACCTATCCGAAGCTGCGCGGACAGCACGCGGCGTACGTCGCGCAGCGGCTGCGCGATTTCCACGACGGCAAGCATCTCTCGTCGAGCAGCGCGCGCATCATGACGCCGGTCGCGGCGACGCTCGACGAGGACGCGATCCAGGCCGTCGCGGCATGGATCGAAGCCGGACCCTGAGCACGACTCCCCGAGGAACTTCGCCGTGCGTCGGCAAGCGATGCGCGCCGTCTGCGACGAAGCGAAGGGTCCGCAGCCGCAAAGCGTTCGGCCCGATGCCGATGCAGCGCTCTCCCGCCGACCTCGCCCGCGGTATGCCATGACCGGTGCAACGGCGGCGGCCCTGGTGTCCCGCCGGTGGAACAGTCCGAAAAAGTCGTTGCGCCGCAACAATTTGCAATCGATTGATGTGCGGGACTTTTTCCCGTTAACGTCGATTTGGCACAAGCGCTGCAGTAAGCAAGGTCGCATCGCAGCCCGATCCGGCGTGCAGAAGGGGACCGGCGCTTGTGGCATGCGCGGATGTCCGGAACTTCCGGCTCCAGAAGAAAACTTTCGCGAACCCCATGGCCATGCAAGCGTAGTAACGGGCTGATGACTGTTCGCCGGCTGCGTCCGCTCGCTGCGGAAGTATCACCGACCCATGCAGGAGGAGAATCGAAGATGAGTTGGCTTACAGCGAAACATCGAGTCAAGTTGTACTGCGCTGCCGCAGCGCTGCTGGGAACCTGCGCGACAGCGATGGCTTCGTCCGATACCGAGCAATTCGCCCGCTTCAAGGA
>DASZWL010000085.1:0-10373 GCA_035546695.1 Rhodanobacteraceae bacterium
CTATTTCCAGTCCGGCGCGATGCTGCGCTCGCCGCGCGCGCAGCAGGATTACGCGAGCATCAACTACACGCAGGTTGCGCGCGATCTCGCCGATCTCGGCGAGCTGCACGCGATCGTGCAGCTCGTCGCGCGGCGCGGCGAGGGCGGGAATGCGCGTTACAGCCTTTCGTGCAATCCGGATGTCACGCTCGACGTGCTCGACGCGATCGCCGCCGCCGGCGGACCGCGACCGCTCGTGATCGGCGTCGTGCATCCGCATCTGCCGTTTCTCGGCGGCGATGCCGAAGTCGACGCGCGCCTCTTCGATGCGATCATCGACGACGACGATCCTCAGCCCTAGTTCGCGCTGCCTCGCGATGCGGTCGATCCGGTCGAGCACGCGATCGGCCTCCATGCGAGCACGCTCGTGCGAGACGGCGGCACGCTTCAGATCGGCATCGGCGCACTTTCGGATGCGCTCGTCGCTGCGTTGCTGCTGCGTCACGAACGTAACGGCGAGTACCGTGCGGCATTGAATGCGCTGCGCGGGATCGACGTCGAGATCGATCCATTGATTGCGCGTTACGGCGGCACCGCGCCATTCGCGCGCGGACTCTACGGCGCGAGCGAGATGGTCATGGACGGCTTCATGCACCTGCGCCGGCGCGGCGTGCTGAAGCGCAACGTCTACGACGATGCCGAGCTTCAGCAGGCGATCGACGCCGGCACGCGCGTCGACGACGGCTCGCTGCACGGCGGTCACTATCTCAAGGGCGCGTTCTTCCTCGGCTCGAAGGAGTTCTACGCGTGGCTCGGCGGACTCTCTGGCGCCGATTACGACGGGCTCGTCATGAGCCGCGTGTCCGACGTGAACCAGCTCTACGGCGGACGCGAGGCGCTCGACTCGGCGCAGCGGCGCGACGCGCGCTTTTTCAACACTTGCATGATGGCGACGCTGCTCGGTGCGGCGGTATCCGACGCGCTCGAAGACGGCCGCGTCGTCAGTGGCGTCGGCGGCCAGTACAACTTCGTCGCGATGGCGCACGCGATCGCGGGCGGGCGATCCGTGCTGCTGCTGCGCGCGACGCGCACGCACGACGGCCGCATCGAATCGAACATCCGCTGGAATTACGGCCACACGACGATTCCGCGCCATCTTCGCGATATCTACATCACCGAATATGGCGTCGCCGACCTGCGCGGAAAGAGCGACGAAGCCTGCATCCGCGCGATGATCGCGATCAGCGATGCGCGCTTCCAGGACGAACTGGCCGCGCAGGCGATCCGCGCCGGAAAGCTCGCGCGCGATTTCCGCGTGCCGGACGCGTGGCGCGCGAACACGCCCGCCGGACTCGCCGGACGCATGCGCGAGGCGAAGGCGCGCGGACTCTTTCCGCCGTTTCCGTTCGGCAGCGATTTCACCGAGGTCGAACAGCGCCTGCTGCCGGCGTTGCTCTGGCTCAGGAAATCGACGTCGGACTGGCGACGCTGGCCTGCCGTGCTCGGCGCGCTGATCGCGCCGGGATCGGCGGACGATGCCGCGCCATTGCTCGACCGGCTCGGTCTTTCGCGGCCGGCGAATCTCGGCGAGCGGCTGCTCGCGCGGCTCGTTCGCGGAGCGCTCGCGCGCAGCCGGGGATGATTCGCGGCGTTGTTTCGAAGCGCGCCGCGCGACCATCGATCGCCCAGCGCACCCGTGCAAGACGCACCCTATAATCGGCGCCGATGACCGATCGCTATCGCCGCCTGCTGCGCGCGACGCCGGAGCGCCATGCTCCGACGGCGAACGCGTTCGTGACCGAGCCGCGTGCGCTGCGCTCGTGGGTCGCCGCGCTGCCGCTCGCGAATTTCGGCGCGACGGCGAAGCTTCTGCTCGACGGCTTGCGCCAGATCAATCGCATGCGCGTCGACGCGGTGCAGCGGCTCGAAGCGCTAGAGGTGTTGCGCCATCCAGTTGCTCAACTCGCGGCGCTGACCGACAAGCAGATCGTCGGCGCGAGCTTTCCTCTGCCGCCGCAGAAGGTCGAGCTCGGCGCGCTCGCGCTCGAATTCCAGAGCGAGCTGGCGCAGGGCTATCGCATCGCGCTGGCCGAGCTTTGCGCGCCGTCGGGCAACGTGCCGTTCATGCGCTCCAAACAGGTCGCGGTCGCCGGCGTGCGCGCGCTGGAGCACGGCGCCGAGCTTCTCGCGAAGGCGTATCTCGTCTATCGCACGCCGCCGGCCGGCGCGTGGCAGGCTCTGCACGACGTCCACCGCTTTATGACGATGGTGCGTTTCGACGACCGGCCGGTCGAGGATCCGCTCGTCGGCGGCGCGATCACGGCGCGACTCGCCTACGCGCACGCGCTGCTGCTCGCGCTCGCGAATCCCTATCGCTACACGCAGCGCGAACTGCAGGAAGTCGTCGCGTTTACGCGCACGGTCGCGCCGTATTGCGAGCTTCGCGCCGGCGACGTCGAAGGCGATCTCGCGATGAGCACCGACTGCGACCATGGCCCCGGCTATCTGCCCGAGGAGCGCGGGCAGGGCGATCTCGAAGTGCTGTCGATCCGGCTGAAGCCATTGCTCGATTTCGTCGCGAGCCAGATCGACATGCTGCCGCCCGGCGCGCGTGTCGCGACGTTCCGTTTGCGCGGCGGAGCGCCGGTGCAGATCGACATCGATCTCGTGCGCCGTCTCGTCGACGGCTGGACCGCGACCGGCGAGCGCACGCACGCGCGGCTCGGCGGCGGCTATTCGCTCGATACGGTGCTGGGCCTGCACGATCTCCACTACGTGCTCGCCGGCAACGAGGATTTCGAGAGTTTCCTGCGCCGCGTGCGCGGCCAGGCGATCAGCCTCAGCGAGAGCGATCGCATGGCGTCATGGGCGATCAGCGCGAGCGAGTCGGCGCGCGCTACGCGGCTCGCGGCGCGCGTGCTCGACCAGAGTCTCGGCGGCTACCGGCTCGTCTGGGAGCGCGGCCCCGGTGGCGAGACCGTGCGTGCGCGCATCGGCGAGCTGGTCGGCCTCGCGCTGCCGGAGCAGGGCGATATCGCGCCGGACTGGATGATCGGCGCGATCCGCTGGATCCGCATCGACGATCAGGGGCGCGTCGACGCCGGCATCGAGCTTCTGAGCCGCCGCGCGCTGCCGGTCGGCGTGCGCCCGATCGACGAAGCCGGCGCGCACGCGTCGATCCGCGGCTTGCTGTTGACGTCGCTCAGGCCGGACGAGACCGGTCCGACATCGCTGATCACGCCGGGCCTGTTCGAGCGCGCGTCGTCGTCGATCGAGCTCAGCATTCCCGCCGATCCGCAGGGACGTCCCGCGCCGGCGCGCACCGAACGCGTGCGCGGCATGGGGCTGATCGAGACGACGGGCATTTATCTCCGGTTCGCGTTGCCGCCGTTGTCGGCGCCGGCGGAATCGACTCACGAGACGTCGGACGTGCGAGTGGCTGCCGCGGGCTGAGCGCTTAGAAGATAGCGCGAACTCCGTGTTTTCTCGGCGTATTCGTGTTATGCTATACGTGTATAGCAATGAGGAATCCATGCTCGCGATCCGCCTTCCGCCCGATGTCGAAGCGAGGCTTGCTGCGCTCGCCGAAGCGACCGGCCGGTCGAAGAGCTTCTACGTGCGGGAGGCGATAGAGGAGCATCTCGCCGATCTCGAGGACATCTATCTCGCCGAGAAGCGCGTCGAGGATCTTCGTGCCGGACGCACGCGCTCGATCCCGATCGCGGACGTCCTGAAGAATCCAGTCCTCAAAAAATGACGTGGCGGATCGAGTTCGATCCCACCGCCGCAAAGGAGCTTCGCAAGCTCGGCGCGATCCCCGCGCGGCGCCTCGTCGAGTTCCTGTCGACGCGGATCGCGATGCTCGACGATCCGCGCAGCCTGGGCGAAGCGCTGAAGGGCAGGCTCGGCGAGTTGTGGAAATACCGTGTCGGCGATTATCGGATCATCGCGGATATCCAGGATCGCGTCGTATTGATCCTCGTCGTCCGCATCGGCCATCGCCGGGAGATCTACAAGCGATGACAGTTTCGCCTTCCGCCGCAGAGCGACGCCATTCGGTGGCCGTTCGTATCGGCAACGTGACCGTCGGTGGCACGAATCCGATCGTCGTGCAGTCGATGACGAACACCGATACGGCCGACGTCGCCGGCACCGCGAAGCAGGTCGCCGAGCTCGCGCGGGCAGGTTCGGAGCTCGTGCGCATCACGGTCAACACGCCCGAGGCGGCGGCTGCCGTGCCGCGCATCCGCGAGCGGCTCGACATGATCGGCGCCGGCGTTCCGCTGATCGGCGATTTCCACTACAACGGCCATCAGCTGCTCGAACGCGAGCCGGCCTGCGCCGAGGCGCTCGCGAAATACCGCATCAATCCCGGCAACGTCGGCTTCGGCAGGAAGCGCGACGCGCAGTTCGCGACGATCATCGAATTCGCACTGAAATACGCCAAGCCCGTGCGCATCGGCGCGAACTGGGGATCGCTCGATCAGTCGATGGTCGCGGCGCTGATGGACGAGAACCACGCGCGCGCCGAGCCGTGGGATGCCTCACGCGTCGCGCGCGAAGCGCTGATCCGCTCGGCGCTCGACTCGGCCGCGCGCGCCGAGGAGCTCGGCCTCGAGCGCGATCGCATCATCCTTTCGTGCAAGGTCTCGGGCGTGCAGGAGCTGATCGCGGTCTATCGCGATCTCGCGTCGCGTTGCGATTACGCGCTGCAT
Organism: Rhodanobacteraceae bacterium; assembly: GCA_035546695.1. GTDB lineage: Bacteria > Pseudomonadota > Gammaproteobacteria > Xanthomonadales > Rhodanobacteraceae > Dokdonella_A. The sequence goes on from DASZWL010000085.1 coordinate 4,695, forward strand.
CTCGGTCTCACGGAGGCCGGGATGGGCTCGAAGGGCATCGTCGCGTCGAGCGCCGCGCTCGCCGTGCTGCTGCAGGAAGGCATCGGTGACACGATTCGCATCTCGCTGACGCCGGAGCCCGGCGAATCGCGCACGCGCGAGGTCATCGTCGCGCAGGAGCTGTTGCAGACGATGGGCCTGCGTGCGTTCACGCCGCTCGTGACCGCGTGTCCCGGCTGCGGCCGGACGACGTCGACCTTGTTCCAGGAGCTCGCGAAGACCGTGCAGGACCACGTCCGCGCGAAAATGCCGGAATGGCGCATGAAGTACGACGGCGTCGAGAACCTGACGCTCGCGGTCATGGGCTGCGTCGTCAACGGCCCCGGCGAATCGCGTCACGCGAACATCGGCATCTCGCTGCCCGGCACCGGCGAAGCGCCCGCGGCGCCGGTGTTCATCGACGGCGAGAAAGCCGTGACGCTGCGCGGCGAGAACATCGCGCAGGAATTCGTCCGAATCGTCGAGGAATACGTCGCGCGCAAATACAAGGCGATCGGTGTCGCTGCGGAGTCGCGCTAGCTTTCCTGACGTGCCTGAAGAAGGGCGGATATCGGCAATGCCGGCGAAAGGGTCGCGCCGCCGACGCGCGAACGGCCGCTATTCCTCGAACAACGTCGCGCCTCGGACGTCGCAGGTCGCGATCGACTCGACCTTCGGGTTCTGCCAGTGCGCGATCCAGCAATCGCCGTAGACCGAGCAGTAGCAGATATCCATCGCGAAGCGCGGCACCGCTTCCTTGAAGACTGCCGCTGCGTCGGCTTCGTTGATGCGGATCGCGGCGATCGCGGTCTCGCGGTTCAGCGACGGCGGAATCACGTCGCCCGAGAACGATGTCGTCGACACACGCATCTCGCCGCGGAAGCCGAGCGCGCGCAGTACGTCCTTCCAGGTCTTCATCGGCTTGCCGTCGAGCGTGACGGCAACGGTTTCGATGCGCGCCGGCCCGACGCCGTTGTTGTCGACGTTCCAGACGAAGCCGTTCTCGTCGACCTTCGAGTTGTAGGTGTAGCCGATCGAGAGATGCGGCCAGACGCTCGCGCGCGCCTGCGTCTGCATGAGCCGCGTCTGCCACGCGCCGATCGCGAGCGCGAAGATGCTGACCGCGAGCGCGATCGCGCTCGTGAGGTCGGCTGTCCGGATGCCTCTTCGCGACGGTTTCGAGTCCGTATCTTCGTTCGTCATAGCTGCGGCTCCGCGCTCGCGGCGGGTACTTCCACGGCGTGCCGGCGCGCGAGGTTCGCTTCGCGCCGAGCGATGTACAACGTCGAGCCGACGATGATCGCGGCGCCGATCGCCGTGTAGACGTCGAGCCGCTCGTCGAACAGCATCCAGGCGAGCGCCGAGACGATGACGAGCTGCAAATAGCTGAACGGCGCGAGCGTTGAAGCATCGGCGAGCTTCAGCGCATGCGTCCAGAAATACTGGCCGAGCGTGCCGAGCACGCCAGTCGCGACGAGCAGCGGCCACAGAGAGGCCGGCGGCGACTGCCATACGGTCAGCGCGAACGGCAGCGAGAGCGGCACCCAGAGCCACGTCGTCAGCAGCACGATCGTGTCGGCGCGGTCGCTGCGCGAGAGGAATTTGATGCTGATCGTGACCGCGCCCGTGCACGCGGCCGAGAGCAGCGCGACGAGGCTCGCCATCGTGAAGCCGTCGGTGCCCGGCCGAACGACGACGAGCACGCCGATGAAGCCGGCGACGACGGCGCTCCAGCGTCGCGCGCGCACGATCTCGCCGAGGAACAGCACGGCGCCGATCGTGACGAACAGCGGCGAGGAATACGACAGCGAGATCGCCTGCGCGAGCGGCAGGTGCGCGATCGCCCAGAATCCGGCGAGCATGCCGAGCGTGCCGATCGCGCAGCGCAGGACGTAGAACCCGAGGCGATTCGTGTGCAGCGCATTCCAGCCGTGGCGCGCGATCAGCGGCGAGGCTGCGATCGCGCCGAACAGACTGCGGAAGAACGCGATCTCGAACGCGTGCAGCGTGTGCGAGGCGTAGCGGATCAGGATCGCCATCAGCCCGAAGCTGCACGCGCTCGCGACCATCAGCACCGCCGCGCGCGGCGAGAGCGGAGCGGCGTGCGCCGCGCGAGCGGTGATCGAAGCGTTCAAGGCGGGCCGGCACGGGCGGATGCGGAAAGGGAAGTTTATCTGCGCTTGCCCTCATCCGCCTGCCGGCAACTTCTCCCGCGATGCGGGAGAAGGGATCGAGACCCGAACGTACACACATGGGACCTTCCCCCTCGTAGAAGACCTTCCCCTTCGTAGAAAAGGAAGGATCGAAACTCGAACGCACACGTTGGACCCTTCTCCCGCTTGCCGGAGAAGGTGCCGGCAGGCGGATGAGGGCAGCCGCGCGCCAGCTTCCCGGTTGTCCCCGCCGCGCCGCGCCGCTACGCTCGCGCCGCTCATGGTTCCAGCCGACGCCGCCCCGAAGTTCATCGTCGCGATTCCCGCGCGCTTCGCGTCGACGCGCCTTCCCGGCAAGCCGCTGCTGCCGATCGCCGGCGAGCCGATGATCGTGCATGTCGCACGGCGCGCGCTCGAAGCCGGCGCGAGCGATGTCGTCGTCGCGACCGACGACGAGCGCATCGCATCGGCGCTCGACGGTTGCGGCGTCCGCGTCGCGATGACGCGCGGCGATCACGCGTCGGGCAGCGACCGCCTCGCCGAGTGCGCCGAGCGGCTCGGCTGGTCCGGCGAGACGATCGTCGTGAATCTGCAGGGCGACGAGCCGCTCGCACCGCCGAGCGGCATCCGCGCGGTCGCGGCCGCGCTCGCGGAAGGGAATGCGCCGATGGCGACGCTCGCGACGCCGATCCTTTCTGCGGCTGACCTGTTCGATCCGAACGTCGTCAAGGTCGTCCGCAACGGATCGGGCGATGCACTCTATTTCAGCCGCGCGCCGGTGCCGTGGCCGCGCGATGCGTTCGCGAGCGATCGCGCGACGCTGCCGGCCGGCGTTCCGTTCCTGCGCCACATCGGAATCTACGCGTACCGCGCGGCTTTCCTGCGCCGGTTCGCGGCGCTGTCGCGAACGCCGCTCGAGCGCATCGAATCGCTGGAGCAGCTGCGCGCGCTCGAGCACGGCTTCGCGATCGCCGTACGCGAGGCGCCGGAAGCGTTTCCGCCGGGAGTCGATACGGCCGAGGATCTTGCGCACGTCGAGCGCTTGCTGGCGCGAGCGTGATCGGTTTGCCCTCGATTCGCCGATGGCGAAGCTTCGTCGTCTGAAGTCCAGAGGGTCGCTTCATCGCCAGCGCGCGCCTTCGACGCACCTCGTTATGCTAGCCTGAAAATGCGGTCACGCCACTTTTCGGTGAATCGTCGAATCGGCTGCGCACGCGGATGACTTCCAGAGATAAAACGTCGATCCTGATGGTTTGCATGGGCAACATCTGCCGCTCGCCGATCGTCGAGAGCGTCGCGCGCGTCGAGCTCGCGCGCGCGGGTGTCGATGCCGTCGTCGCTTCGGCGGGAACCGAGAGCTATCACGTCGGCGAGCGCGCCGATCCGCGCGCGATCGACGTCGCCGAGGCGCACGGCTATCCGCTGGCCTCGCATCGCGCGCGCCAGGTGCGACCGGCCGATTTCGATGAGTATTCGCTGATCCTCGCGATGGACCGCGTGAATCTCGATGCGCTCGCGCGACATCGTCCGCGAAGCGGCGCGCGCGAGCCCGCGCTCTTCCTCGTGCATGCGGGTTTCGAGGGCCTGGACGAAGTGCCCGATCCGTATTACGGCTCGCGGCGCGATTTCGAGCGCGTGCTCGATCTCGCGAGGCGCGGCTCGGAGCTTCTGATCGAACGGCTCGCGACGGCAAACGAAGGCGCGCTGCGATGACAGCGCGCGCGGCCGCCGCGGAGTTTCCCGCAGATCTCGAATGGGTTAACGCGACGCATGCGCCGCAACTCGCCGAGCTGCGCGGTCGCGTGATCCTGCTCTGGTTCTGGACGTACGACTGCGTCAACTGCTGGAGCGTGATTCCCGACCTGCGATTCCTCGAGGACAAATACCACGACGGGCTCACCGTCGTCGGCGTGCATTGCCCGAAGTATCCGCAGCAGGTGCGCGCCGATGCCGTGCTGCGCGCGGTCAACCGCCATCGACTGCGCCACGCGGTCGCGAACGATCCCGGTTTTCGCCTCTGGCAGGATTACGGTGTCGACGCGTGGCCGAGCATTGCCTTGATCGACGCCGAAGGACGTTTCGCCGCGCTTTTCGCCGGCGAAGGACGCCGCGGCGAGATCGACGCGGCGATCGGACGCCTGCTCGAAGAGGCGGCATTGCGCGACCTGCGCGTCTACGAGCCGTCGCCGCCGGCGCTTCGTCCCGAGCCGCGCCTGCCGCTCGCGTTTCCGGGCAAGCTGCTTGCCGACGCGAAGCATCTCTATGTCGCCGATTCCGGACATCACCGCATTCTCGAATGCACACACGACGGGCGCGTCGTGCGCCAGTTCGGCTCGGGGAATCCCGGTTTCTCCGATGGCTTGCAGGGCGAGGCGTGCCTCAATGATCCGCAGGGCCTCGCGCGCTGGCGCGATTCGTTGTTCGTCGCCGATCGCGGCAATCACGCGGTGCGGCGCATCGCGCTCGGCAACGGCACGGTCGACACGCTGACCGGACGCGGCCGGGCAGGGCGCTCTCGGCCGCATGAGACGCCCGGACGCGACGCCGTGCTGCACTCGCCGGGCGATCTCGCGATCGTCGGCGACGATCTCTACGTCGCGATGTCGGGCCTGCATCAGATCTGGCGCATTCACCTCTCGACCGAGCAGGTCTCGGTGCTGGCCGGCAGCGGTCAGCTCGATCTCGCCGACGGAGTCGGCGGCGGTGCGAGCTTCGCGCAGCCGAGCGCGCTCGGCGTGCTCGGACGCCATCTCGCGGTCGCGGATGCGGCATCGTCGTCGATCCGTTGGGTTCATATCGATGACGCCCGCGTCGAGACCGCGCTCGGCGCCGGCTTGTACGAGTTCGGCGACGCGGCCGGCCTGCGCAACGAAGCGCGTCTCTCGAACCCGCTCGGGATCGCCGTCGATCCGCGCGGCATCGTCTTCATCGCGGACAGCTACAACAACGCGATCAAGGTGCTGAACCGCAAGAGCGGCGAAGTGCGCGCGCTGCGCATCAATTACCGTTTTGCGGAGCCCAGCGGACTATCGCTCGCGGCGGGTGCGCTCTGGGTCGCGAACAGGAATCTGCACGAGATCATGCGGATTGATCTTGCGAACGGGTCCGCGAAGCACGTCGGCGTCGGCGAGGCTTGACCGCCGTCGTCCCGGCGAAGGAGCGGGCGAAGCGCGACTTTTTCGTCGTCCCCGCGAACGCGGGGACGCAGCGCCTTCTTCTTCCCACACCACGCAAAAAGCGAAGTCACTGGGTCCCCGCGTTCGCGGGGATGACGGGGTTCCTTTTTCGCCGCGCGTTCTTGCAAACCCGCGCGCCCGACCCACCATAATGTCCGCATGTCCCGTTCCGAGTCCGAGTCCGCCTTCGACGGCAAGGCTTTCGTCAGCACGTTGACCGGCTCGCCCGGCGTCTACCGCATGTTCGGCGCGAACGACGAGCTGCTCTACGTCGGCAAGGCGCGCAATCTCAGGAAGCGCGTCGGCAATTATTTCCTCAAGGCGCAGATGGA
>DASZWL010000086.1:0-13542 GCA_035546695.1 Rhodanobacteraceae bacterium
CTCGTCGAACGCGACGCCGGCGCGCAGCGTCCAGTTCTGGTCGAGCCGCCAGTCGCCGCCGAGCGAGAAGAACCAGGAATCCTTCCAGTCGAAGATCGAGACGGAATCCGGCTGCGCGGGATTCGCGTAGTGCACGACGAGGTTCTTGAAGCTCGACCAGTGCGTGTAGCCGATGTCGGCGCCGAAGCTGAAGCGCTCGTCGATCGTGTGCCACCAGCTCGCGGTCGCGAACGCCGGCGTGTCGAAGTCGGCTTTGCCGGGGCTGTTCGTGAATGCATCGCCGAGCAGCGGCGCGATGTTCGACGGCACGAGGAACTTGCCGTCGCCTTCGATCGTGTGATCGATCTGCGAATGGAAGTTGATGCCGATGTTGTCGTTCGGCGTCGGTTTCCACAGAAGGCCGAGGCCGAAGCCGTAGCCCCAGTCGTCGCCCTTGAGGCTGCCGAAGCCGTCGGCTTCCTGTGGCAGCAGCGCGCCGTTGGTCGGGCCGGCGAGGATCGTGCCGAAGTCGATCGCCTGCGAAAGCTCGGCGCTCGTGCGCTGGGCGATGAGGCTCGCGCCGAGCGAAAGCTGGTCGGAAAGGCGCCACGCGCCCGAGAACGTCAGTGCCGGCGATTGCAGCTTCGATTTCAGCGCGTCGTAGCGTCCGACCCAGCCGTCGTTGAATTCGGTCTGGAATCCGAACGGCACCGTCAGGGACCCGCCGAGCGAGAACATGTCGTTGACCGGATGCACGAAGTAGATCGCCGGCACCGGCTGCGTCGTGCCGCCGTCGCCGCCGTTGCCGCCGGTCAGCGGACGGCCGAGGAAATCCTCGCCGCCGCCGTGGAACTTCGTCTCGAAATTGATCGCGGTGATGTCGACCTGCGCGCAGTTGCGGCCGATGTCCGTCATCGCGGCGGGATTGTTCACGACGACCGAGCAGTCGCCCGGCGCCGCCGCCGAGCCCGCGAACGCGCGCCCGAGACCTTCGGCGCTGTTCTCCTTGAGCTGGAACGACGAAGCCTGCGCCTCTGAAACCGCCAGCGCCGCGACAACCGCCAGCGGCAGGACGGCCAGCAATGGCGCGGACGAACGACGACACGGGAAACGGCTCATCGAAACACTCCCTCGGGAAACCAGCTCTCACGGCTTCATTATTACTTAACGCAACGATCTTAGCTGCTTCGATGCTCCGCCATCCATCCTGCGGCGCCGCAATTGCTGCGGCGCGGTACCGGAGGCACTCGCCGCGAATGCGCCTCACGAACGGCTCAGCCCGACCCTGCAATAGTCCCGCGATGCGTCGATTCCGATGGCTCGTCGGTCTGCTGCCGTTGTTGGCTCTTTCCGCACCGAAAGCCGCGACCACGTTTCCGCTCCCGGCCTGGATGTGCTCGATGGGCGGCGATGTCGTGTTCCGCAACGGCTTCGAGGCCGCCGAAGCCGTGCCGCACGACCCGTCCAACGGCAGCGGCGGCGCGTATCCCGGCAACCAGACCCGCACGATCGCCGTGGCTGGCTTCGGCAATCGCACGTTCTACCTGCGCCTTCCTCCGGGTTATGCGCCGGGCCACGCATCGCCGCTGCTGCTCGTGCTGCATGGCGCGGCGGGCTCGCCGGCTGCGGCGGCGACGGCCGCGCAGCAGGTGCGCAGCGACTGGTCCGGCTGGACCGACAGCCACGGCTTCGTCGTGCTCGCGCCGGTCGCGAGCGGATCGCAAGGCGGCTGGAATCCCGATGTCGACGTTCCCGTGATGTCGGCCGCGCTCGACGACACGATGGCGCGCTACGACATCGAACAGACGCGCATCGACCTCTGGGGCTTCTCGGCCGGCGCGCACGTCGCGCATGCGCTCGCGCTTTCGAACACCGACTATTTCGCAGCGTACGGCGTCAGCGCGGGCTCGCTGACGCAATACGCATGCACCGACGACGGCAATCCGCCGCCGACCTGCAGCGCGCTCCTTTCCGGCGCGCATCCGAAGATTCCGGTCGACATCCACCTCGGCAATCAGGATCCGCTCTACACGGACTGGGATGCAGGACAGGATCCGAACCGCTTCGCGAATGGCGGATGGGTGCTGAACCAGGATCTCTTCTACACGCTGTTCAACGGCGGGCACACGTATACGATCGCGCAGCTTGGCGAGATCGGGAACCACATCTGTCCGTTTGCGCTCGGCCCGTGAGACCGGCGTTGCGCCCGCATTGCGGCACTCAAGCCGCCTTCTGCATCCGCGCAAGCTCCTGCACGCCTTCGCGCCCGAGCTCGCTGAGCCCGTGACCGCCGGCGTCGAGGTGCGCGATGATCTGCCTTCGCATGCGCGGCTCCCAGTACTTGCGCAGGTGCGTCGCGACGCCGGCGACCGCGACCGCATGGTCGGGCTCGGAATGGAAGTAGTTCGCGATGTCGTTGACCATGTCGACGAGCCGCTCGATGTTCATGCCGAAGCTCCTTCGCCGTCGCGCAGGATGCGCTCGGGGTTCGCGTAGATGACGTGGCCTTCGGCGCGCGCGAAGCCGATCAGCGTCATGCCGGTTTCCTCGGCGAGATGGATCGCGAGCGCGGTCGGTGCCGAGATCGCGGCGAGCAGTGCGATGCCGACCGTCGCCGATTTCTGCACCATCTCGTAGCTCGCGCGGCTCGTGACGACGGCGAAGCCTTCGTCGACTGGTATCGCTGTCTTCGCCATCGCGCCGATCAGCTTGTCGAGCGCATTGTGACGGCCGACATCCTCGCGCAACAGCGCAACCTCGCCGTCGACGCGCACCCACGCCGCCGCGTGCGTCGCTCCGGTCGCGACGTTGAGCGGCTGGAGATCGTGCAGTTGCGCGAGCGCGCGCTCGAGGATCGCGGCGTCGATGCGCGGACCCGTGCCGACCGGCGGCGGCTGGCGCACGGCATCCTCGAGCGCCTGCGCGCCGCAAAGGCCGCAGCTCGTGCGTCCCGTGAGATTGCGATGCCGCGCCTCGAGCGCTTCGGCGCGCGCGGCCGGGATGCGCAAGCGGATCTCGATGCCTTCGAGCAGCGTCTGCGTGCCGAGCACCTCGAGCTCTTCGGGCGAGCCGACGATCGCCTCGCTCAGCGAGAAACCGAGCGCGAAATCGTCGAGATCGCGCGGCGTCGCCATCATGACGACGTGCGGCCGATCGTTGTAGACGAGCGCGACCGGCACTTCCTCGGCGATCGCGTCGAGAAGCCGCGCGACCTTGCCGCCGCGCCACCGGCGGATCGGCCGGCGCACGAATCCCGCGTGCGGCTCCGGCGCGCCGGCCGCAGCAGCGTCAGGCGGCTGGCGTTGCGACCTTGTCATGGATGCTGCCCAGCAATTCCTGCTGTCGCTCGCTGAACGCCCGATAGCGTTTCTGCCAGTCCGAAGGCTGCGAGACGCGCGTGACCTGCACCGCCGTCACCTTGTATTCGGGGCAGTTCGTCGCCCAGTCCGAGTTCTCGGTCGTGATGACGTTCGCGCCGGAGAACGGGAAATGGAACGTCGTGTAGACGACGCCGGGCTGCATGCGATCGCTGATCAGCGCGCGCAGCACCGTCTCGCCGGCGCGGCTCTCGATGCCGACCCAGTCGCCGTCGACGATGCCGCGATCCTCGGCGTCCTGCGGATGGATCTCGAGACGATCCTCCGAATGCCAGCGCACGTTCTCGGTGCGCCGCGTCTGCGCGCCGACGTTGTACTGCGAGAGGATGCGCCCGGTCGTCAGGATCAAGGGATACTTCGCCGTGACCTTCTCGGTCGACGGGACGTACTCGGTCAGGAGGAACCGGCCCTTGCCGCGCACGAACTCGCCGACATGCATCGTCGGCGTGCCTTCCGGCGCCTCGGGATTGCACGGCCACTGCACGCTGCCGAGCTCGTCGATCTTCGCGAAGCTGATGTTCGTGAACGTCGGCGTCAGGCGCGCGATCTCGTCGAGGATCTCCGACGCGTCGTCGTAATGCATCGGATAGCCCATCGCGTTCGAGAGGAGCTGCGTGACTTCCCAGTCGGCGTAGCCGTTCCTCGGCTTCATGATCGTGCGCACGCGCGAGACGCGGCGCTCGGCGTTCGTGAACGTGCCGTCCTTCTCGAGGAAGGTCGATCCCGGCAGGAACACGTGCGCGAACTTCGCGGTCTCGTTGAGGAAGAGATCCTGCACGATGATGCATTCCATCGAGGTCAGCGCGGCCGTGACGTGCTGCGTGTCCGGATCGGACTGCGCGATGTCCTCGCCTTCGATGTAGAGCGCCTTGAACTCGCCGTCGAGCGCGGCCTCGAACATGTTCGGAATGCGAAGGCCGGGCTCGGATTGCAGCGTGACGCCCCATTCCTTCTCGAAGCTCGCGCGCACGGCGTCGTCGGCGACGTGCCGGTACGCGGTGAACTCGTGCGGGAACGAGCCCATGTCGCACGAGCCCTGCACGTTGTTCTGTCCGCGCAACGGATTGACGCCGACGCCTTCGCGGCCGATGTTGCCGGTCGCCATCGCGAGATTCGCGATGCCCATGACGGCGGTCGATCCCTGCGCGTGCTCGGTGACGCCGAGGCCGTAATAGATCGCGCCGTTGCCGCCGGTCGCGTAGAGCCGCGCGGCCGCGCGCACTTCGGCGGCGGGCACGCCGGTCACGCTCTCCATCGCTTCGGGCGAATGGCGCGGCTCGGCGACGAACGCGCGCCAGCGCGCGAACGAATCGTCCTCGCAGCGCGCGCGGACGAAATCCTCGTCGACGAGGTTCTCGGTGACGATCACGTGCGCGAGCGAAGTCAGCATCGCGACGTTCGTGCCCGGCCGAAGCTTCAGATGATGATCGGCCTTGATGTGCGCCGTCCGCACGAGCTCGATGCGGCGCGGATCGACGACGACGAGCCGCGCCCCTTGCCGCAGGCGCCGCTTCATCTGCGAGGCGAACACCGGATGCGCGTCGGTCGGATTCGCGCCGATGATCATGATCACGTCAGCCTTCATGACCGAATCGAAGTTCTGCGTGCCGGCCGATTCGCCGATCGTGTTCTTGAGGCCGTAGCCGGTCGGCGAGTGGCACACGCGCGCGCAGGTGTCGACGTTGTTGTTGCCGAATCCCGCGCGCACGAGCTTCTGCACGAGATACGTTTCCTCGTTCGTGCAGCGCGAAGAGGTGATGCCGCCGATCGAATCGCGGCCGTATTTCGCCTGGATGCGCTTCAGCTCCGAGGCCGAATACGCGATCGCCTCTTCCCAGCTGACCTCGCGCCACGGATCGGAGATTTTCTTGCGGATCATCGGCTTCAGGATGCGATCGGGATGCGTCGCGTAGCCGATAGCGAAGCGTCCCTTGACGCAGCTATGGCCGTGGTTCGCATGGCCGTCCTTGTTCGGCACCATGCGCACGATCTCCTCGCCCTTCATCTCGGCGCGGAACGAGCAGCCGACGCCGCAGTAGGCGCAGGTCGTGACGACGCTGCGCTCCGGCGCGCCTTTCGCGAGCATCGACTTCTCGACGAGCGCGCCGGTCGGGCACGCCTGCACGCACGCGCCGCACGAGACGCACTCCGAATCCATGAACGGATCGTCCTGGCTCGCGACGATCTTCGATTCGAAGCCGCGCCCCTCGACCGCGAGCGCGATCGTGTTCTGCTGCTCGTCGCACGCACGCACGCAGCGCGAGCAGACGATGCATTGCGCCGGATCGAAGCGGAAATACGGATTCGACTCGTCGACCGGCGAGAAGAGCGGATTGGGCTCGCCGGCTTTCTCCGGTCTCACGTGATTGGCGCCGTCGAAGCCGTAACGCACGTGCTCGATTCCGACGAGCTTCGCCATCTCCTCGATCTCGGTGCGGCCGCCGGGCGGTTGCTCGATCGCCGCGAGCGGATGATCGGAGAGATAAAGCTCCATGACGCCGCGCCGAAGCTGCCCGAGCTTCTCGCTCTGCGTCTTCACCTTCATGCCGGCCGCGACCGGCGTCGTGCACGAAGCGGGATAGCCGCGCATGCCTTCGATCTCGACGAGGCAGAGCCGGCACGAGCCGAACGCATCGAGCAGTTCCGTCGCGCAGAGCTTCGGGATCGTGATGCCGGCTTCGGACGCGGCGCGCAGCACCGAGGTGCCGGCGGGAACGCGGACGTCGACGCCGTCGATCGTGAGCGCGACCGTCTCGGTCGATTTGGACTTCGGCGTGCCGAGGTCGGATTCAGCTATCGAACGCATTGCAGACTCCTGCGCGTCGCCGCGCCATTCTCATCGCCGCCAAGGCGGCGAAATCCTTACCCGCCCGTCATCCCGGCGAAAGCCGGGATCCATTTTGATTTTGCTTTGGACTCGAAAGAGCAAAGATCAAAATGGATTCCGGCTTTCGCCGGAATGACGGAACATGAAGTGCAATGAGCGCTCACGCCCGCACCTCGAAATCCTCCGGAAAATGCTCGAGCGCGCTGCGCACCGGATCCGGCGTCAGCCCGCCCATCGCGCAAAGCGATCCGTACTTCATCGTCTCGAAGAGATCCCTCAGCACGACGATGTTCTTCTCGCGCTCGATGCCGGAGCGGATGCGATCGATGAGCTCCACGCCGCGCGTCGAGCCGATCCGGCACGGCGTGCATTTGCCGCAGGATTCGATCGCGCAGAATTCCATCGCGTAGCGCGCCTGCTCCAGCATGTCGACCGTGTCGTCGAACGCGACGATGCCGCCGTGGCCCAGCATCGCGCCGACGGCTGCGAACGCTTCGTAGTCGACGACGGTGTCGAACTGCGATTCCGGCAGGTACGCGCCGAGCGGTCCGCCGACCTGCACCGCGCGGATCGGCCGTCCGGAATACGATCCGCCGCCGTAGTCGTAGAGCAGCTCGCGCAGCGTCACGCCGAATGCTTTTTCGACCAGCCCGGTGCGCTTGAGGTTCCCGGCGAGTTGCAGCGGCAGCGTGCCGCGCGATCGGCCGATGCCGTAATCCTTGTAGTACTCGGCGCCCTTGTCGAGGATGATCGGCACCGACGCGAACGAGATCACGTTGTTGATGACGCTCGGCTGGCCGAACAGCCCCTTGATCGCCGGCAGCGGCGGTTTGAATCGCACCTGCCCGCGCTTGCCTTCGAGGCTGTCGAGCAGCGCGGTCTCCTCGCCGCAGATGTACGCGCCGGCGCCGAGACGCACTTCGAGATCGAAGCGTCGCGACGATCCCTTGATGCTCGCGCCGAGCCAGCCGGCCGCGTACGCGTTCGCGATCGCTTCGTTCAATGCGCGATGCGCGTGCGGATACTCGCTGCGAAGATAGATGTAGCCTTGCGTCGCGCCGACGGCGAGACCTGCGATCGTCATGCCTTCGACGAGGCAGAGCGGATCGCCTTCCATCAGCATGCGGTCGGAGAACGTGCCCGAATCGCCTTCGTCGGCGTTGCAGACGATGTATTTGGAAAGCCGGGATTCTGGATTCGGGATTCGGGATTCGGGAGAGACCGATGCATCGAGCACGGTTTTCCACTTGATGCCGGTCGGAAACGCCGCACCTCCGCGGCCGCGCAGACCGGAATCGGTGACGGCCTTGACGATGTCGGCCGGCGCCATCGCGAGCGCGTTGTCGAGGCCGCGGAATCCGCCGTGCGCGCGATAGTCCTCGACGCTGACGGGATCGGTAACGCCGACGCGCGCGAACGTGAGCCGCTCCTGCCGCTCGAAGTACGGAATCATCTCGACCGGTCCGACGCGAAGTCCGTGCACGTTGCCGCGCTCGAAGCCGGCGTCGAACAGCGCCGGCACGTCGGCCGGCGTGATCGGACCGTAGCCGACGCGTCCGGCCGGCGCGTCGATCTCGACGAGCGGCTCGAGCCAGAACATGCCGCGCGAGCCGTTGCGAACGATCGTCGCGTCGATGCCGCGCCGCTTCGCCTCGGCTTCGATCGCGCGCGCGGTCGCCTCCGCGCCGAGCGCGAGCGCGGTCGAGTCGCGCGAGACGTAGATGCAGACGCTCATCGCGCCACCTCGCGCAGTTCGCCGACGATCGCGTCGAAAGAATCTGGCGTGACGCGCGCGTGCAGCGTATCGGGATCGACGAGCATCGACGGTCCGCAGCCGCAGTTGCCGAGGCAATAGACGGCTTCGAGCGTGATCGCACCGTCCTTCGTCGTCTCGTGGAAATCGACGCCGAGCGACTTCTTCGCGTGCGCCTCGAGCGTTCGCGCGCCGAGCGACTGGCACGCCTCGGCGCGGCAGATGCGCACGACGTGACGGCCCGGCGGATGCCGGCGGAAATGATGATAGAAAGTCAGCACGCCGTAGACCTCGGCGCGCGTCATGTTGAGATCGTGCGCGATCAGCGGGATCGCATCATCCGGCACGTAGCCGACCGAATCCTGCACCGCGTGCAGCACCGGCAGCAGCGGCCCCGGCAAATCGCGATTCGCATCGAGCGCCGCGCGCACCTTCGCGGAGACTTCCGGCGGCAGCAGGTCGCGCGGAGCGGAAACGGGTTGGGCGGCATCGCGTCTGCGCATGACGTTCTCGATCAACGTTCTCGATCAAACCGGGTTCAATGAAACAACACCATGACTTTCTGCAATGTGAGCCAGACGCCCCAGAGGATCGGAACGCCGACGCCGAGCCACGCCGCGTAGATGAATCCGCCGGACGATCCGCTGGCAGCGAGGCGAAGACCGGCCGCGTTCGGCGAAACGACATCGTGTGCGCGACGGCGTTCAGCCGCGAGTTGCTCGTCGGTCAGGAACCAGCGCGCCGCGACCGGCCGCACGAGCAGGTTGCAGACGAAGCCGAGCGCGAGAAGCCCGGTCAATACGTACATCGTCGTGTCGTAGACCGTGTTGCGCGGAACGCCGGCCGCGAGCTGCGAATCGCGGAAATAGTTGATCAGCACCGGACCGATCACGCCCGCGGCCGACCATGCGGTCAGCAAACGTCCGTGGATCGCGCCGACCATCTGCGTGCCGAACATGTCGGCGAGATACGCCGGCACGGTCGAGAATCCGCCGCCGTACATCGAGAGGATCACGCAGAACGCGACGACGAAGAGCGCGACGTGACCCGCATGGCCGAGGCTCGGCGCCGAGGCGTAGAGGATCATGCCGAGGATGAAGAACACGAAATACGTGTTCTTGCGTCCGATGTAATCCGAGAGCGACGCCCAGCCGAAGCGGCCGAGGATGTTGAAGAGGCTGAGGAGTCCGGTGAATCCGGCCGCGATCGTCGCGATCTGCTTTCTCTGATCCGGCGACAGCGCGCCGAAGCCGAGGTCGAGACCGATGAGCTTTCCGCCGAACACTTCCTGCAGCATCGGCGAGGCCATCGCGAGCACGCCGATGCCCGCGGAGACGTTGAGGCAGAGCGCGGCCCAGATCAGCCAGAACTGCGGCGTCTTCCACGCCTGCTCGAGATGGACGTGGCCGTGCGTGATCATGCCGCTCTTCGCCGACGGTTCCGGCGCGGCCCAGCCGCTCGGCTTCCAGCCCGGCGGCGGCACGCGATAGCCGAACGCGCCGATCAGCATGACGACGAGGTAGACGACGCCCATGACGAGGAACGTCTGCCAGACGCCGACCGACGCCGGCGTCGCGAAATGCCGCATCAAAAGATCTGCCAGCGGCGAGCCGATCATCGCGCCGCCGCCGAAGCCCATGATCGCCATGCCGGTCGCCATGCCGCGGCGATCCGGAAACCATTTGATCAATGTGGAAACCGGAGAAATGTATCCGATGCCGAGCCCGACGCCGCCGAGGATGCCGGTGCCGAGCCAGATCAGCCAGAGCTGATGGATATAGATACCGAGCGCGCCGAGCAGGAAGCCGCCGCCCCAGCAGAGCGCAGCGACGACGCCGGCCTTGCGCGGTCCGGCGCGCTCGAGCCAGCCGCCCCAGAGCGCCGCCGAGAGTCCGAGCACGACGATGAACAGCGTAAACGTCACGCTCAGCATGCTGACGGACCAGTCGCAGCTTGAAGCGAAAAGCTCGCCGATCCAGCTCATGCCGGCGGGACACGCGACCGCCTGATCGATGCCGATCGCCCGCGACAGCGGCAGCCAGAACACGCTGAAGCCATACGCCATGCCGATGCAGAGATGGATGCACAACGCCGCCGGCGGAACGAGCCAGCGGTTGAAATCCGCGGCTGCGATCGTGCGTTCTTTCGCGAGAAGTCCGGTCGACGGCGTTGCCGACGGGCCGGCGCTCGCATCCGGCGTGTCGCTCATGTTCCCTCCGGAGCTCTTGTCGTATCGAGGCCGCAGTTATAGGCTATGCATAGCCTATTTTCAGGCGGCCGCTTCGGCTTTTTGGTGCACTTTGCATCACGGCTTACGGAGCGACAATAGGCTTTTGGAAGCCATTCTTCAAATCGAGGTTCCGATCGATGTTCAAGGTCGCGATCGATGCCCACTGGCAACTGCGCCGTCAGGACGGCGCGCCGCTCGTTCCGCGGCTGACGGCCCTCCTCGTCGGCATCCAGCAGACCGGCACGCTCGCGGCGGCCTGCCGCACCGCCGGCCTCACATATCGATATGCGTGGGGATTGCTGCGCGAGGGCGAGCGCGCGTTCGGCCATCCGCTCGTCGCAAGCCAGCGCGGACGCGGCGCGAAGCTGACGCCGCTCGGCGAGCGTCTCGCCTGGGCCGACCAGCGCATCGCGGCGCGGCTCGCGCCGCTGCTCGACAGTCTCGCCTCGGAAGTCGAGTCGGAGATCGAGCGCGCGCTGTCGGTGATCCGCCCGGTGCTGCGCGTGCACGCGACGCACGGCTTCGCGGTCGAGACGCTGCGCCAGGCGCTCGCCGGCCGGCAGATTCCGATCGATCTCAAGTACCGCGATTCGGACGAGGCGCTGACGGCGTTCATCGATCGCCAGTGCGACGTCGTCGGCCTGCACCTGCCGGTCGGCGATCTCGAGACCGAGATCGCCGCGCACTACGCGCCGCGCATCGCGGACGACTGGACGCTGATCCACGTCGCCCGCCGGCGCCAGGGTCTCGCCGTCGCGCCGGGTAATCCGAAGGCGATCCAGGGGGTCGCCGATCTCGCGCGTCGCGGCGTGCGCTTCGTCAACCGCCAGGGCGGATCGGGCACGCGGCTCCTGCTCGACGCGCTGCTGCAGCGCGCCGATGTCGATGCACGATCGATCGAAGGCTACGAGATCCTCGAATACACGCACGCGGCCGTCGCGGCCTACGTCGGTAGCGGCATGGCCGATGCGGGCTTCGGCCTCGAGGTGCCGGCTCGGCGGTTCGGGCTCGATTTCGTTCCGCTCGTCAGCGAGCGCTACTTCTTCCTGTGCCGCAACGAGTTCCTCGCCGATCCCGCGATGCTGGAGCTCGACTCGGTATTGCGCGATCCCGGGTTCCGCGCGCAGGTCGCGCAACTGCCGGGCTACGAGCCGAGCGAAGCCGGCAATCGCGAGCCGGCGCGCGATGCGTTCAAGATCGCGCCGAAAGCGAAATCGCGGCGCGTCGCGACCGCGTGAATCGCTCTGCCGATCCGATCCGCGGCGAGCGGCGCGCGATCAGGCGGTGACGGTCGCGCCGGAACGCTTGCGCTGACGACGCGCGCGACGCTCGGCGAGATGTGCTTCGATCAGCGCGACGTTCGTGCCGGCGACGCGGGTCGCGCGGATTAGTTGCTGCTCGCTGATGCCGAGCCACTTCGCCCAGTACTGCATCGAGTGCCAGTTGCGAACGTCGACCGCTGCCGTGTCGCGCACGCAGCTCTCGACCTTCGCCGTGCGCACGGCGTCCGCGCGGTAGGCCTCATGTGCCGCGGATTGTCGCGGAGTGACCAAGAAAGCGTGGTTCATACGTCGTCCACCTTCTGTTCTTGCACACCGGCTGGCGGCATGCCGCCCTCACCGGTCCCGCACGGCGCTCAATCGCCGTTTGCGGGCCGCACGAACCCGCCGCCGCCGAAAACGCGACGCTCCGGGTCCGAGACGTGTGCGCCCCCCATGCGATCCGTCGATTCCGTCCGTCCGGACGGGAGGTGTTCCGTTCACCTCGGTGAAGGATCAATCAAGGTTCGTGCCAAAGGGCGTAGACGCGCGCGAAAGTTGGAAAGTCCGTCGTTCCCGCGAAGGCGGGAATCCAGCGCCTTTTGCGTTGTGGCGAGCACGGAAGAGCCAAGTCCCCGCCTTCGCGGGGACGGCTAACGAACGCTCGGTGCGCGCATGAGCTTCACGCGGTCGATCGCCCAGAGCGGATCGTGGCCTTCGGTCGCGAACTCGAAGCAGAGATCATGCGTCCCGGCGATCGGCGGCCAAGACGCATCGAGCGCGGTCAGCGCCGGATTCGCGAGCGCCGGGTCGAGCGGAATCCGTGCGATCTCGCGGCCCTTGCAACCGTCGAGCATGACGAGCAGCTCGCCGTGCGGCGCCGACGGCTTCGGCCGCGGCACGATGTTCTTCGCATCGCCGGCAAGCTGGAAGTTGTACGGAATCTGCCCGACCGTGACTTCGATGCCCGAAACGCCATCGAGCGGCGCGCGCCGCCAGAGCCAGCACGGATTGAAGAGATCGACGTCGAACACCGCGCGCGGACCTTCGCGCGGCGCGTCGTCTTCGAGGCGCAGCACGAGTCCGCCGGTGCATTGCTCCAGCGCGCGATCGGTTCGCACGAGCGCGCTGTCGCGCGTCAGCGCGTACGTCGCGACGGGACCGACGCGCTCGGTGCCGGCAAACGTCGCGGCGCGTAGCGTCGACGGCGTTTTCAATGCGATCGGCGTCGCATAGAGTGGCGATGATGCAATCGGATCGCCGTCGCCGATCGCGTAATGCATCGCGAATCCGGCCTGGTTCGACAGCACGGCGGTACCGTCGCGCTCCTCGATGCGCACCGCGAACGCGCTTTCGGCCGGCTCGACGCCGAGCGCGCGCTGGCGATCGTTTTCGCGCACGACGCGCGCGACGAAGCCGCGCCAGTCGCGCGCGCTCGCCGGCGACCACAGCACTTCGGCGAGCGCATCGAGCCGCGGAAACGCTGCGTGCTCGACGCGCGCTTCGGTGCGCATGTGCTCGGTCCAGAGCGCGGCCTCGGCGCCGAGCACATGTTGTGCGACGCCGGGCGGCAGGTCGCGCGGAACCGGATCGAACGCGTAGATATCTTCGAGCGTGCGCAAGCTCGGCCGGCCCGGCGGTTCGTCGTCGCCGTCGCCCTGCAGATGATCAAGGTAGAGATCGGGATCGGGCGTCATGACGACATCGTGTCCGGCATGCGCGGCTTCGATGCCGCCTCTCGCGCCTCGCCACGACATCACGATCGCATCGGGCGGCGCGCCGCCTTCGAGGATCTCGTCCCAGCCGACGATACGTCTGCCGCGCTTCGCGAGATGCCGCGCGACGTGCGCGACGAACCAGCCTTGCAGCGCGTTCTCGTCCTTCGCGCCGACTTCGGAGAGGCGCGCCTGCACGCGCGGCGATGATTTCCACTGATCCTTGACCGCTTCGTCGCCGCCGATGTGGATGTATCGGCCCGGAAAGAGATCGACGATCTCGTCGAGCACGTTGTCGACGAACGCGAGCGTCGCGTCGTCGGTGTTGAGCAGATACGAATGCACGCCCCAGTCGGGCGACACGACCGGCGCGTCGCCGCGCGAGCCGAGCTCGGGATACGC
>DASZWL010000087.1:0-2769 GCA_035546695.1 Rhodanobacteraceae bacterium
GCCAGCGAATACCAGGGCAAATCCGTGCGACGCGTACGCGTCGGACCTTACGATGATCGCGCGGCCGCCGAAGCCGCGCGCCTTCGCATCAAGCAGATCAAGCCGACCGTGCCGGGCAGCGTCGTCGCGCTCGCCGAAGACGCGAAAGCCGACGCGCCCGCGAGCGCGCTGCCGGCGAACCGTGCCGGCGGATGGGCCGTCCAGCTCGGCGCGTTCAAGACGGTCGACGAGGCCAACAAGATGCGTGATCGCCTCAAGAACGCCGGCTTCGTCGCGTTCGTCGACAAGGCCGACACCGGAAGCGGCACGCTCTGGCGCGTTCGCGCCGGTCCCGAGACCGATCGCGGCAACGCGGACAAGCTGAAGGGGCGGATCAAGGACAAGCTGAAGATCGAGGGGATGGTGGTGACGCAGCAGTGAGCGAGGGAATGGAGAATCGAGAATCGGGAATGGAAGAAGACGATACCGACCGCTCCCGCTCTCCATTCCCAATTCTCCATTCCCGATTCCCGGCTCTTCGATGAACTGGACCGACTACACCATCCTCGCCGTCCTCGCGCTCTCGGTCCTGATGGGCCTCTGGCGCGGCTTCATCGGCGAAGTGCTGGCGCTGATCTGCTGGATTCTCGCGTTCTGGGTCGCGTGGATGCTGGGGCCGCCCCTTGCGGATCGCTTTTCCGCCAGCATATCGACGCCGTCGGTGCGCGTGCTGCTCGCTTACGTCGTCTGCTTCGTCACGGTGCTGATCGCCGGTGCGATCGTCGCGTTCCTGATGCGAAAGCTCGTCGAAGGCAGCGGGCTCTCGGGCAGCGATCGATTGCTCGGCATGGTGTTCGGTCTCGTGCGCGGTTTCGCGCTCGTGACGCTCGTCGTGCTGCTGCTCGGCTTCACGCCGTTTCGGCGCGATCCGTGGTGGCATGAGTCGCGCCTGATGCCGAATTTCGAGGCCGGCGCGCACTGGCTCGGCGATCGGCTGCCGGGCGAGGTCGCGAAATACCTCGAGCCGGCCGGGGCACTGGCCAGGCCCGTTCTGCCGCCGGCGCATCCGGCAGCGGATCGGAAACCCGTTTCTGGATGAGCGCTGACCCATGTGCGGAATCATCGGCATCGTCGGAAAGTCCGAAGTCGGCTCGGCGCTCTATGACGCGCTGACGGTGCTGCAGCACCGGGGGCAGGATGCCGCCGGCATCGCGACGCTCGACGGCGGTCGCCTCCGCCTGCACAAGGGCGGCGGCCTCGTGCGCGACGTGTTCACGCGCGAGGCGATGCTCGGTCTTCGCGGCAATGTCGGCATCGGCCATTGCCGCTATCCGACCGCGGGCTCGGAAGGCTCGGCCGAGGCGCAGCCGCTCTACGTCAATTCGCCGTACGGCATCGCGCTCTGTCACAACGGCAATCTCATCAACACCGATTCGCTCCGGCGCGAGGTCGTCGAGGGCGATCGTCGGCACATCAACACCGATTCCGATTCCGAGGTGCTGCTCAACGTGCTCGCGCACGAGCTGCAGATCCAGGATCGGCGCGCGCTGACGCCGGATCACATCTTCAAGGCCGTCGCCGGCACGCACGCGCGCTGCGTCGGCGGTTACGCGGTCGCCTCATTGCTGCTCGACTACGGCGTGCTCGCGTTCCGCGATCCGCACGGCATCCGTCCGCTCGTGCTCGGCGAGCGCGAGACCGGCGCCGGCATGGAATACGCGGTCGCGTCGGAATCGGTCGCGCTCGACATCCTCGGCTTCAAGCTCGTGCGCGACGTCGCGCCCGGCGAGGCCGTGCTGCTGACGCAGGACGGCAAGCTCTTCGCGCGCCAGTGCGCCGAGCCCGCCGTGCACGCGCCGTGCATCTTCGAATACGTCTATCTCGCGCGGCCCGACTCGATGATCGAGGACGTCTCGGTCTACAAGGCGCGTCTTCGCATGGGCGAGAAGCTCGGTGAGAAGATCCTGCGCCTGATGCCGGACCACGATATCGACGCGGTGATCCCGATTCCCGACACTTCGCGCACGGCGGCGGGTCCGCTCGCGCAGATCCTCGGCGTGCCGGTGCGCGAAGGCTTCGTCAAGAACCGCTACATCGGCCGCACGTTCATCATGCCGGGCCAGAGCGAGCGCGTGAAATCGGTGCGCAGGAAACTGAATCCGATTCCGCTCGAGTTCCGCAAGAAGAACGTTCTGCTCGTCGACGATTCGATCGTGCGCGGCACGACCTCGAAGCAGATCATCCAGATGGCGCGCGACGCCGGCGCGAAAAAAGTGTACTTCGCTTCCGCGGCGCCGCCGGTACGGTATCCGAACATCTACGGCATCGACATGCCTGCCGTCGCCGAGCTCGTCGCGCACGGGCGCACGACCGAGGAAGTGCAGGCGATCCTCGGCGCTGACTGGCTCGTGTACCAGGATCTCGAAGACCTGATCTGGGCCGTGCAGGACGGCAACGAGGATCTCCAGCAGTTCGATACGTCGTGCTTCTCGGGCGAGTACGTGACCGGCGTCGAGCCCACGTATTTGAGCGAGCTCGAGTTCGCGCGCTCGGACGAGGCGAAGACGCTGCGCCGCCAGGCGAGCTGATTCGCCACGCTTCCCGGAAGCGGCAGGTAGCGCCGTTTTCCACATTTGCATGATCCGCGCTCTGCGCCGGCGATGTCCGGTTCGCGGCGGAATCTGCGTTCTAGTCAGAGAGGGAAGAAGATCCGCGCGCGTCCTCGGGGGCTCTGACGCGCGCGGCGTCCGTCTGTCGCGTCCGGACAATCGAGGAGCTCCGATGGCCCGC
>DASZWL010000088.1:0-7872 GCA_035546695.1 Rhodanobacteraceae bacterium
CGGCGACAAGCTCGTCTTCACCTACGCCGGCGATCTCTGGCTCGCCTCGACGCAAGGCGGCACCGCGACGCGGCTCACTGCCGGACCCGGCCTCGAGCAGTCCGCGCGCTTCTCGCCCGATTGCAGCCGCATCGCGTTCACGGGCGAATACGGCGGCGACGATCAGGTCTACGTCGTCGACGCGAAAGGCGGCGAGCCGACGCAGCTCACGTTCTATCCGGCGATGGGTCCGATGCCGCAGCGCTGGGGCTTCGACAACCAGGTCTACGGCTGGACGCCGGACGGCAAGTCGATCCTGTTCCGCGGCTGGCGCGATTCGATCAGCATCTCGAATCCGCATCTCTACACGGTCAGTGTCGACGGCGGCCTGCCCGAGACGCTGCCGATGCCGACCGCCGGCGTCGGCCGTTACTCGCCGGACGGAAAGCAGATCGTCTACTCGCCGAAATACCGCGATTTCCGCACCTGGAACCGTTACGTCGGCGGCTGGGCGCAGGATCTTTTCATCTACGACTTCGCGGCGAAGTCGGCGAAGAACATCACGAACGATCCGAACACCGATCGCGATCCGGTCTGGATCGGCAACGCGATCTACTTCATCGCCGACCGCGGCGAGCATCTCAACCTCTACCGTTACGACACCGCGAGCGGCGAGACGAAGCAGCTGACCGACTACAAGCGCGCCGACGCGCGCTGGGCGAGCGGCGATTCGAAATCGCAGATCGCGTTCGAGGTCGACGGCGTCCTTCACGTTTACGACACGACGAAGAACGAGGATCGCGCGCTCGACATCACGGTGCCGAGCGATCTCGTGCGCGCGCGCGCCGCTGAAAAGAGCGTCAAGGACAAGATCGAAGACTTCGCGCTCTCCGCCAACGGCAAGCGCGCGCTCTTCACCGCGCGCGGCGACGTGTTCTCGGCGCCGCTCAAGGACGGCATCACGCAGGATCTGACGCACACGCCCGGCGCGCACGAGCGCGAGGCGCAATGGTCGCCCGACGGCAAGCGCGTCGTGTACGTCTCCGACGAAAGCGGCGAGGAAGCGATCTGGGTGCGCGACGCCGACGGCAACAACGCGCATCAGCTGACGAACGAAGTGTTCGGCCGGCTCTATGCGCCGCGCTGGTCTCCGGACGGGCTTCGCATCGCGTTCGTCGACAGCGAGAGCCGCATCCGCGTCGTCGCGTCGGCCGGCGGCCCGGCGCCGGTGATCGCCGACGATCCGAACGTCTCGCGGCGCGACTACGCATGGTCGCCGGGCGGGCACTACCTCGCTTACTCGATCACCGACAAGGACACGCTGCTGTCGCAGCTCTGGGTGCGCGATCTCGCGGCCGGCAAGAGCGTGCACATCGGCGATACGAAGTTCGACGCCTACTCGCCGGTGTTTTCGCCCGACGGAAAATATCTCTACTTCCTCGGCGACCGCGAGTGGGCGCCGCAGATCTCGAACATCGAATGGAACTTCGCGGCGAACCGCGACGCGCAGATCCTCGCGTTGACGTTGCGCAAGGGCGTCGAGAATCCGTTCGCGCCGAAGAACGACAGCGCATCGAAGGACGACGACGACAAGAGCGCCAGCAAGTCGAAGGGCGAGGACAAGAAGGAAAAGCCGAAACCTGCTTCCGAAATCGACGATCGCATCGATTTCGACGGCATCGCCGCGCGCGTCGTGCGCGCACCGGTCGATCCCGACAACGTGCAGTGGATCGGCGTCACTTCGAAAGCGCTCTATTATGTCGTCTCTGACGGGCAGTACTACGGCCGCGACGGCGCGTTCAAGCCGAAGCTCAAGAAATGGACGTTCGACGATCGCAAGGACGAGGACGTCTTCGAAGGCGTCGACGACATCTCGCTCGCTGCCGACGGCAACACCGTGCTGATCCGGAGCGACAAGTCGTACAAGCGCATCGACCTCACGGCCGGCAAGCCCGAAGCGAAGGACGTCTCGACCGACGGCCTCTACGCGCACGTCGATCCCAAGGCCGAGTACGCCGAGGTCTTCCGCGAGACGTGGCGCCGCTATCGCGACCACTTCTACGTGACGAACATGCATGGGTACGACTGGAATGCGCTCCGCGCGAAGTACGAGCCGATGCTGCAATGGGTCGGCGATCGCAGCGACCTCAACTATCTGCTCGGCCAGATGGTCGCCGAGCTCTCGATCGGCCACGCCTATGTCGGCGGCGGCGATCTCGGGCTGCCGTCGAAGCCGCACGTCGGCCTGATCGGAGCTCGCTTCGAGCTCGACGGCGCGACCGGCAAGTACCGCATCGCGCATATCCTCGAGGGCGAGAACGACGAGGAGCGCTACCGCTCGCCGCTGACCGAAGTCGGCGTCGACGTGCACGAAGGCGACTACGTGCTCGCGATCAACGGCCAGCCGCTCAACGCAAAGGACAATCCTTATCGACTGCTCCGCACCGCGCCGGGACAGCTCGTGCAGCTGACGGTCAGCGCGAACGCATCGACGGACGGCGCGCGCACCGTGCTCGTGAAGCCGATCGACAGCGAGGAGCCGCTCAATTACTTCGCGTGGGTCAAGCGCAACCGCGACTACGTCGAGAAGGCGTCGAACGGCGAGATCGGATACCTCCACATCCCCGACATGGGCGGCGACGGCATCCGCGAGTTCATCAAGTGGTACTACCCGCAGCTGCGCAAAGAAGGCCTCGTCGTCGACGTGCGCGACAACGGCGGCGGCAATGTCTCGGCGATGATCATCGAGCGGCTCTCGCGCAAGCTGCTCGGCCTCGACTACGGCCGCGGCGCCGAGATCACCGGCACGTATCCGCAGCAGACGTTCCTCGGCCATCTCGCCGCGCTCTGCAACGGCACGACGGCGTCGGACGGCGACATCTTCTCGTACATGTTCAAGCAGGCGAAGCTCGGACCGCTGATCGGCACGCGCACCTGGGGCGGCGTCGTCGGCATCAACGGCTGGGGCCCGGCGATCGACGGCGGCGATATCTTCGTTCCGCAGTTCGCGACGGCGAACACCGAAGGCCAGTACGTCATCGAAGGACACGGCGTCGATCCCGACATCGTCGTCGACGAAGATGTCTCGCAGCAGCTCGCAGGCAAGGATCCGCAGCTCGACAAGGCGATCGAGGAATTGCAGAAGGCAATCAAGGCCGCGCCGGTCAAGCTGCCGCCGCCGCCGCAGATGCCGGTGAAGGCGCCGGAGGACATGCGTGCTGCGGGAGTCAGTGGCGGCTCAAGATAGCCGGATTGTCGAGGATGGCCGCAAGTTGAAAACACGTTTGTCGTCCTCGCGAAAGCGGGGACCCAGCGACTTTATCGAAGCGCTCCGAACAAGGCGCTAGGTCCCGCTTTCGCGGGGACGACGGATTGAATAGGGTGGGCCTCGGCCCACCGGCTTCAGGCGCAGGGTCACCGCTTTTCGCGGGAATGGCGCAGCCCGGCGGCTTCGGCTAAGCCGCCTTGACGTCCCTCAGCGTCCAGTGCTTCCCGATAAGAAGATCGAGCCGGTGCCGCAAAATCACGTGCGGCAACGACGTCACGACCTGCACGTCGGTGTGCAGGTCGTGCTGCTCCGCCGCCACCGTCGCATTCGGATCGCTCGCGCCGAGCGCGGGATCGATCGCATCGGGATCGGGCTGCATGCTGCGCCATTTCTGCCACAGCGACGGCGTGCGCAGCGCATCCTGCAAGAGTGCCGCGAAGCTCTCGGGCGAGCCGCCGTGGAACGAAAGCTCGTGTGACTCGCCGCGCGCCCGCGGAAGATCGTCGATCGAGATGAAGAAGCGTTGCGTGCTCATCGGAAGGTCCGTCGTGGCGTCGACGAAATTCTATCAGGCCGCATCCGGAACGATGCCGGAACGAGCCACGCGAGCTCCGCGGCGAGGACGCTCGCGAGGCAGCACCAGCCGAGATAGCGAAGCTCCGCCGGCACGAGCAGCAGCAGCGGCAGCAGGTAGAGCCACGCGCTGATCAGCAGCACGAGCGCGATGCGACCTGCATCCTCGCGACGTCGCCGCCAGACCGAGGGCACCGCGAGCAATCCGACGGCGAGATACGGCCAGCCGGCGAGGAGCGGCGTCCGCATCAATCGCGCCGCTGCCTGCATCAGCATCCGGTGCAGCGCGGAATCATTACGCGCGACCGGCGGATTGTCGCGATAGCGCACTTCATCGTCGACGTAGACGAGCTCGCGCGGCCATTCCGGATCGTGCACGCCGAGCAGCGCGACGACGCGCCGCGCATGATGCGCGAGCCACGCGCGCGGATGCGCGCGGATCGCATCGAGCCACGCCGAGCGAAGCGCGGAGAGCTCCTCCTCAGTGTAGACGCCGAACGGATCGCGCATGCCGTGTCGCGTGTTCTGCAGCATCGGCACGACGCTCCAGTCGCGGAACGCCTCGGCGAGCTCGGGAACGTCAAGCCCGGGTCCGATCATGAAGGACGGCAGCAGCATCTCGCCGCTCGCGATCGACAGCGCGGCGAGATCCCATTCGGCGGCAGCGGGCCACAGCGGCACGCGCCGGTCGACGCGCGCGTCGACCGCGATCGCGAACAGCAGCGCCGCGCCGAACAGGAGCGCCGTGCCGAGCGCGATACGCGTGCGAGCTGCGTTCACGCCGACGGCGAGCCACGCCGCCCACGCCGCGAACGGAATCAGCGCCGGCAGCGCGTTGTGACGGATCGCGGCCGCGTAGAGCATCGGCGGCAGCGCCGCGACGATCCACGCGCGCGCGTGCGTCGCCTGCGCCTTCGCGAGCGCACCGGTCGCGAAGAGCAGCGCGGAGAAAAGCCCGACGTCGGTCCATACGTGCCCGCGCAGGAGCCACGGCACCGGCGCGAGCGCGGCGATCAGCAGGAACGCGATCGTTCGTGCGCGCCCGAGTCGCAGCGCGTCCGCGAGCAGCGCGAGACCGCTCCAGAACAGCGCGAGATGCAGCGCGAACACGAGGCCCGGGCCTTCGAGCACGACATCGCACGCGCGCCAGAGAAAGATCAGCACCGGCGGCGCGATGTCGGTCGTCTCGCCGCCGCGCGCCTGCCACCACGTGTAGGCCGAATCGAATGACATCTGGCCCGGCCAGTAAGCGGCGCAGTCGAACGCGAAACCTGCGATCGCGACGAGCCAGATCAGCGCCGTAGACGCTTCGGAATGCGAACGGCGGACGAGCGCGCGCTGCACGATCACAGCAGCGATACCGCATCGATCAGTGCGCCGGGATCATTCGCATCGACGCCGAACGCAAACTCGCCGAGCAGCGGCATCGCGAGACGGGCACGCAGCGTCGCGAGATTCTCGTCGGCAAACGCCATCGCGGGATCGATGCGGTTCGCGATCCAGCCGGCGAGTGCGCAGCCGTCGGCTTCGATCGCGCGTGCGGTCAGCAGCGTGTGATTGATGCAGCCGAGCCTGAGCCCGACGACGAGCACGACCGGAAGTCCGAGCGCGCGTACGAGATCGGCCTGCATCAGCGCATCGGACAGCGGCACGCACCAGCCGCCGACGCCTTCGACGACGACGCGGTCCGTGCGCGATGCGATCTCGCGAAACGCATCGCCGATCGGCCGAAACGAGACCTCGATGCCGGCTTCGCGCGCCGCGATGTGCGGAGCGATCGGCGGCTCGAACGCGAACGGATTGCAAAGCGCATATGCCGGCGCGGGATCACTCGCGGCGATCAGTGCTTCGGCGTCCTCGTTGCGCAAACCTGCTGGAGTCGCGCGACATCCGCTCGCGACGGGCTTCATTCCGCTGGCGCGGCGTCCGTGAGCGCGATGCGCGCAGAGCAGCGCAACGCTCGCATGCGTCTTGCCGATGCCGGTGTCGGTGCCGGTCACGAAGACGCCGCGCGCGCTCAACGGAGGCCCTTCGCCGCGGGAAGCATCGCGAGCTCGCGACGCTCGCGCAGCTTGAGGACGTAAAAGATCACGTAGAGAAGGCCGTACAAGATGCCGGGCGCGGAGAAGACCCAGCTGCCGGAATGCTCGTCCATCGGCATCGCGAGCGCGAGCGCGGTCGACGCGAGCGCGACGACGATGACGCCGAGCCAGCGTGCGCAGAGCGTCTTCGTGCGGATGCGCTCGCCGGGCGTGAGAGCGAGCGCGTCCGCGCGCACGAGCGCCTCGCGGTGCAGCAGCCAGAAGATCACCGCGGTCAGCGCGTAGCCGATTCCGAATACCGAATAGAGCGTCCTGAGCTCGACGATGCTGCCGATCACGATTTGCGTCTCGGCGAAGAGTCCGCCGCTCATGCTCGCGAGCGTCAGCTCGGCGATCATGCGGAGCGGATACACGTATACGAGTACGAGAAACACGAGTGCGAGACTCAGCCGCACGCTGCGCGTATCGTCGATGCCGTAGCGGCGCGACCAGTGGCGGTGCGCCTGCCAGAAACGCGCGATCACGAAGAAGCTCGCCGCGAATGCCGGCACGCCGCGCAGCGCCTGCTGGAGCTCGGCGACCGTCGTCGGCACGTGGCCGATCGAGACGATGAGCAGCGTCACCGCGAACGCGAACGCGGCGTCGACGAACGCGTCGACGCGCGTGGCCTGCACGCCTCGGATGCGGAAACCGGCGTCGTCGAGTGCCTCGGAACTCATCTGGCGAGGATTCCGGAATGAGACGAAGTGGAAGTATGCCAGCGCGGGCGGACGGTCCGGGCGTACAATAAGCGGCTCGCGCCATCGAGGTCGAAATGTTCGTCGCCGCTGCACCGCGTTCCAGCACCAAGTCCGGCATCTACGCCGAGATTGCCGAACAGGCGGAAGGGCTACTCGCCGGCGAGCGCGATCGCATCGCGAACGCCGCGAATTTCGCCGCGCTCGTCTGGCACGCGCTGGAGCGCATCAACTGGTGCGGCTTCTATTTCTTCGACGGCAACGAGCTGGTCGTCGGTCCGTTTCAGGGCAAGCCGGCCTGCGTGCGCATCGCGCTCGGCAAGGGCGTGTGCGGCACGGCGGCGGCGACCGGAGAGACGCAGGTCGTCGAGGACGTGCAGGCGTTTTCCGGGCACATCGCCTGCGACGGCGACTCGCGCTCGGAGATCGTCGTGCCGCTCATCGACGGGAGGCGCCTCATCGGCGTGTGGGACGTCGACAGTCCCGATCTCGCGCGCTTCGACGAAGAGGATCGCGCCGGCATGCAGCGATTGTGCGAGATATTCGTCGCGTCGTTGCGCGCCTGAGCGCGGCCTTGGGGAGGGGACGATGAACAAGATCCGCAATGTAGGGCCGAAGTCCGCCGCGTGGCTGCGCCAGATCGGCGTGCGCTCGACCGAGGATCTCGAGCGCGTCGGGCCTGTCGAGGCGTTCCTCAAGGTCAAGCGCGCCGGTTTCCGGCCGAGCCTCAACCTTCTCTATTCGATGGCCGGTGCGCTCGCCGACTGCCACTGGGCCGATCTCTCCGAGGAGCGCAAGCAAGAGCTGCTCGCGGCTCTCGAAGCCGCCGAATCGGCGAATCCGATCCGCTCGCGCTGGGAGAAGGCCGCAGCCGCGAGCGAGCGCGCATCGCGCAACGGCAACGAGGAATCCGCGGGCGAATCGCACGACTCGGGCGGCGGATTGCTCGACGATCCGGATGCAGAGCCCGCCTCCGGCGGCGACGCCGATTCGGGCGGCGTGAGCCGCTTCGACTGAGCCTCCGCTACGAGCGCACGACCGCGTAGTTGCGCGCGTCCTCGCGCCATTTCGGCATCGAGCGGATCGTCGGCAGCACGTCTTCCGGCGTCGCGACGAGCTTCCACATCCCGAGATGCTGCGGATTCATGAAGCGCTGCGCAATCATGTCCCGCATGAACGTATGGAGCGGCGCGTAGTAGTCGTTCGTGTTCACGAGCACGATCGGATTGAAGTAGAGCCCGAGCCGCTTCAGCGTCAGCGCCTCGAAAAGCTC
>DASZWL010000089.1:0-1932 GCA_035546695.1 Rhodanobacteraceae bacterium
GATCACGAAGTTCAAGACGCAGCAGAACGGCTACGACATCGGCGGCACGGTCGGCATCATGGTGCACGCGGCGACGTCCTCGGGCGTCGACACGAACACGAACGTCGACGTGCGCCAGGCGTTCTTCACGATCGGCACGCCAGAGATGGGCACGTTCAAGATCGGCCGCGATTACGGCATCTTCGGCTCGAACCCGATCCTGACCGACATGACGCTGCTCGGCGCCGGCGCGCCGACGCAGGCGACGCAGCGCGGCCGCGTCACGCTCGGCCATATCGGCGCCGGCTACACGTACCTCGACAACTACGGCCAGATGACCTGGGCGTCGCCGACGTTCGGCGGCGGCTTCACGTTCACCGGCGGCATCATGAGCCCGGTCGACGCGGGTTCGTACGTGTCGAAGGCGTATCCGCAGCTGCAGGCCCAGCTCGCCTACGCGAACGACATGCTGAAGGTGTGGGTCGGCGCCAAGACGCAGAAGTTCTACGGCGCGAGCGGCACCGACTTCGAGGGCGACAATTTCACCGAAGCGGCCGGCGAAGTCGGCATTTCGGCGAACTTCGGCGGCTTCGGCATTCTCGCCAACGTGCAGGCCGGCAAGGGCATCGGCATCCTGAGCGACGGCGACCAGGGCGACGAGAAAGGCATCAACTATCTCGTGCAGGGCACGTACAAGTTCACCGACAAGCTGAAGTTCGGCCTCAACTACGGCCGCAGCAAGAACGACGACGACGACGCGTTCAACAGCGCCTACAACGGCGACTTCAAGTACAACGAGAACATCACCGGCGGCCTCTACTACGCGCTGACTTCGAGCATCACGCTCGCGGGCGAGCTCGGCGAGACGCGCTCGAAGGATTATCTCGGCAACGAAGCGAAGCAGTTCGGCGGCTCGTTCGGCGGCATCATCTTCTTCTGACCGTACCGCTACCGGCTCCGATCGAAGAGCCGGATCCTGACCTGACAGGATTGCGCCCTGTCGGCTCGCGCACCGTCCCAAGCCTCGACGGCGCGCGAGCCGGTTTTCCGGGCACGCGACCTCCCCACTTTCGGCATGGACGCCGGCAGCCGCCGCGTTACGTCGAGATCGCGAGCCGTTCGCCGCGATAGATCGCCGCCGTGATCGCGTAGACCACGAGCGCCGCGAGCGCGGTCGCAGCGAAGCAGAGCCCGATCTCTCCGATCGTCACGGCATCGCCGCGCATCAGTCGCGTGATCGTGATCTGCTGACCCATCAGCGGAATCGCGTACATCCAGCTCTCGGTCTTCACCGGAAAAAGCGAGAGCAGCATCGTCGGCACCGCCGGAACGAACATCAGCAGCGAGAGATACGTCTGCGCCTCGCGGAAACTCTTCGCGAACGCGGCCGCGAGCGTTTGCAGCGTCGCGATCAGGAATACGAGCGGCAGCATCGCGAGCATCGTCAGCATCGCGAAGCGCGGACCGATCTCGAGCGCCATGCCGAGCTTCTCGGTCGGCAGGAGGCGTCCGACGATCGAGAACGCGACGATGCCGAGCAGGACGCTGACCAGCGCGAACGCGCTCGTCGCCGCGAGCTTGCCGATCAGGATCTCGCCGCGCGACACCGGATTGACGAGCAGCGGCTCGAGCGACTGGCGCTCGCGCTCGCCGGCCGTCGTGTCGATCGCGAGCGCCATGCCGCCGATGAATGCGCCGAGAATGAAGAAATACGGCAGCATGCCGAACAGCGTGCCGCTCCGCGTCTGCGCGGTCGACTGATCGCGATCGGCGACGACGATGGGCTGCATCGCCGACGGCGCGATTCCGCGCGCGAGCAGGCGAAGCGCGCCGCTTCGATGCGAATATGTCTCGAGCGCGCCGCGCAGACGACTTACCGAGCCTTGAGCGTCGCGTTGCGATGCGTCGTAGATCAGCTCGACTTCTGCCGGCTCGCCCTTGCGCCAGCTCGCG
>DASZWL010000090.1:0-5683 GCA_035546695.1 Rhodanobacteraceae bacterium
TCAGATCGGCGTCACGTCGAAGCCGTCGGCGAAGATCGCGTCGTCCGGCACGATCCGGACGACAGCGCGCTTGCGCTGGTAGTCGGGATCGGCGCCGTTGACGAGCATCGTGCGGCCGTTCGGCGTGATCGAGTTGACGACGAGATCGCTGAAGTCGTCGCCGTAGTCGATGCCGTACATCGAGAGGAACGCGCTGAAATCCTGCATGTGATCGGCGGCGGTCCAGATGAAGCCGCGATTCACGGGGCCGAGCACCGGATCGATCGTGTAGTAGCTGCCGACGATCGTGAGGCCGTCGTCACTCGACTCGAACGCGTAATAGGTCGCGCCGTCGGCCACGTCGGGCGGCGTGCCGAGGTATTCGACGCCGGTTTTTGCTGTCCAGCGCCACGCCTGCGGCGAGCTCGCACCGGCGCCCGCGCCGACGATGACCGAGCAATCGTGGTTGCAGCCGATCGCCTGGCCGACGTGGTTGCCGTCGGCGTCGAGAATCCACTCGGGCACGCCGTCGACCCATTTCGCGCCCCAGCGCGTATCGCTGCCGAAGAAGCCGGCCGCGACGCGGCCGCCGTCGCCGACAGCCCAGGCCTCGCCCCAGGTTTGTCCGTCGATCATGCCAAGCGCGACCTGACCGGTCGCCGCGGTCCACATCCATGGAATCTGCTGCGGATCGTTGCCTTCGGCCGGCGACGCGCCGCCGACGAGCACGGAACCGTCGTACGAAATTCCATAAGGCGAGGCGTCGCCAAGCGTCAGGCCCGGCAGCGGCGCCCAGTCCGTGCCCGAGATCCACGTTTCCGGCGAAGCGCGGAGGTTGCCGCCGCCGATGTCGAAGTAGCCGGTCGTCGCGATGACGCTGCCGTCCTTCGAGATCAGCGGCATGACGTTCTCGAGCGTGAAAGTGAGACCGCCGCCAAGCACCTCAGGCGTGCCTTGCGGCGACCAGCGAACGACCGCGCCGTCGGGCCATGCGGTGCCGACCACGGTGCCGTCGTTCGCGAGGTTGGCGACGCCTGCCGTCGGAAAACCGTCCGGCACGGGCAGCTCGGTCAGCTCGACCGTGATCGCGAGCGCGGGCGAGGCAAGCGCGACAGCCGATGCGATCAGCAGCGCGCGGGACAGCGAAGAGGCAAGGCGTGACATCGGATTCCCTCGTGCGGCGCGGCGACGGGCCGCGCGTCGCAGGCGAGTGTCGATCCCGGCCCGACACGACGCATTCCAAGCTCGTTCCAATCGCTCTACAAATCTCCTCGGAACGCGTGCAAGCGTCGTTCGAGCGCGTGCGGCGGCGGTGCTCGTCAGGTGCCGGTCAACCGGAGCACGCGGCCTTGTCCCAGCTCCGGCAACGTCAGCAGCGATTGCGGAATCTCGCGCTCGCCGGCCAATGCCTGTGCCTGACGCAGCGCGTTGAACCACGGCTCGCGCTGGTCGAGCGCGTGGAACAGCCGGAGCTGCAGCAATGCGCAATCGAAATCGCGCCCGCTCCACGAAGCGACGCGGCCGATCAGCGTCGCCGCTTCCTCGGCGCGGCCGCCGGCGAGCAGCACCGGCGCGTACGCAACGGCGACGGCGACGATCTCGGCCGGCACGCCGCGACGGTCGGCGCTCGCAGCCGCGTAGCGGAACCATCGCTCGGCGCGCGCTTCGTCGCGTTGCGCGAGCGACCACTCGGCCATCGCGATCGCGTCGGCGACGCTGCCGGGCAGGCTCGATGGTTCGTCCGGCACGTCGCGCGAGCGATCGAGCAGTGCGCCGGCTGCATCTTTTTCGCCGAGTGCGAGCAGCGCGCGCTGGCGGATCAGCACGAGCGGCGCGCGATCGGCATCGGCGCCGGCCGCGGGCCATTCGGCGAGCGCGGTTCCGGCGATCGTGGCCGCTTCGCGCCAGCGCTCCTCGCGCGCAGCAAGATCGGCGATGAGCGCGCGTGCCCGCGCCGTCAGCACCGCGTTCTGCGACGGCAGCTTCGCACCGACGCGTTTCAGCAGCACGTCGGCTTCCTGATAGCGGCCGAAGCCGAGCAGAACCTGCGCGCGATTCAGCGCAAGATCGATGCGCTGATCAGGATCGGTGATGCGATCGCGCAGCGACCAGCCGCGCTCGACGGTCTTCCACGCGTCGTCGCGTTGCAACAGCGAAAGCTCGGCATCGACGATGCCGGTCAGCGTCAGCAGGAATTCGTGCAGCGCGCCGAACGACTGGAAGCGGTCGGCGGCGCCGGCGAGATAGCCGGAAGCCTCGGCCGGACGGCCGCGATAGAGCTCGAGCATGCCGAGGTTCGCGTCGACGCGCGCGACGCCGAGCGCATCGCCGGCGCTCTCGAGCGCGACGCGCGATGCGCCGAAGTCGGCGAGCGCCTCGTCGAAGCGATGCGACGCGACGCGCGCGTTGCCGCGGCCGACGAGCGCGGTGCCGCGTTCGAGCGGCATGCGGCCCGGCGGCAGCAGCGCGAGCGCCGCTTCGTAATCCTGCCCGCCGTCGGCGAATGCGCCGCGACGGATGCGCGTCGCGCCGCGCGCGCTCAAGACGCGCGCGCGGAACAGCGGATCGGCTTTCGCGACCGGCTCGTCGAGCACGTGCGTCAGCGTCGTATCGGCGCGATCGAGCCGGCCTTCGCGGAAATCGACCTGCGCGAGACGATAGTCGAGCTCGGCCGGCGCGCGCGCGAGATCGGGCGATGCATTGAGAATCGCTCGCGCGGTGTCGAGCTCGTTCGCGAGCATCGCTGCGCGCGCGCGTTGCAGCGTTTCGTCGAAAGCGGTCTCACGCTCGGCTTCCGGCGGCAGCGTATGGCCGAGCGCGGCGAGCAGGAGATCGGTCGCACCGCGCGCTGCGCGAACGGGATCACGATCGGCGAACTCGACCGGCACTTCGATGCCATCGGCGGGCTCCGCGGCGAGCCGCACGGTCCAGCCGCTCGCGTCGCGCGTCGCCTTGCCGCGCACGGCGAGGCTCGCATGCGCGATCTCGCGCGCGCGTCGCGCATCCGTCTCGCCGGATGCATCCGCCGCTCCGCGCAGCATCGTCAGCACGTTCTCGCTCGGCGGCACGCGCATGCCGGCTTCGCGCAGGCGATCGGCGACGAGATCCATCGCGCCGAGTCGCACCCATCCGTCTTCGCGCAAGCCGTCGACTTCGATCGGCAGCACGACGAGGCTGTCGTTCGCCGTGCTCGCATTCGACGTCGGCGTCGCGTCGCCGCGATGACGCAGCGCGACGGCGCCCGCGAGCACGGCAAGCACGATCGCGAGAGTGGCGATCGCGATTGCGCGCGGCCATGTGCGGCGCGAATCGGTTCGAAATGCGGCCTGAAGCGGAGCCGCGCCATGCGTAACCGCATCGAGCGAATCGGCATCGGGCGAACCATCGCGATTCGAATCGCTTCGATTCGAATTGCCTGGCGAAGAAACGACGATCGCAGCCGTCGGGCGAACCGATCGAGCGAAGCGTTCGTCGTCGCGATCGCTCGGCGCGTCCGTTTCGTCTTCGCAGCGAACCTCCGCGACCCAGCGATAACCGAAGCCCGGAATCGTGCGGATCGCCTGCTGCGCGTTGCCGTCGTCGCCGACCGCGCGGCGCGTGCGCAGCACGATCTGGCCGAGCTGCGCATCGGAGACGTCCGGACGGCCGAAGATCGCAGCGACGAGCTCGTCGCGTCCGACCGCGCGCTCGCGGTTCGCGATCAGGTAATCGAGGCATTCGAACGTGCGGCGCGGCAGCTCGACGCGCTTCGCGCCGCGCCAGAGCTCGCGCGCGGATCGCACGAAGCGGAATTCGCCGAAGATCTGGATTTCCGGTGTCATGCGGAAAGGTTAGCGCGCGTGCATTCGGCCCGCGAGCCGCATTCGCCTCCGGCCGCTCCGTTCAGCGACGCCTCGCGGCGCGGCATGTCCAACTTTCGCGTCCGAGGGCGTTGTACGAAGCGTCCACTCGGCAGGAGCCGCTTCATGCACCGTATCGTCCGTTCGTGTCTCTCCGCTCACCGGCTGCGGCGGCTGGCTGCTGCAGCGATCGTCGCCGCG
Organism: Rhodanobacteraceae bacterium; assembly: GCA_035546695.1. Lineage (GTDB taxonomy): Bacteria > Pseudomonadota > Gammaproteobacteria > Xanthomonadales > Rhodanobacteraceae > Dokdonella_A. The sequence continues at coordinate 4,020 of DASZWL010000090.1, forward strand.
ATGCCCGCAGCGGCGAGCGCACTAACGTGGCCCGGCCCGGCGCCGTGCAACACGACCTTGCAGGATTGCATCGAAAGCGCCGCGGACGGCGATATCCTGGAGGTCGCGACCGATGGTCCGATCGCCGAATCCGTCGAGATTTTCGCCAAGAGCCTGACGCTGCGGCCGGCCGCCGGGTTCACGCCGGTGTTCGAGGGCATGCCCTCGCTCGACGCGATCGAGGCGTTCGGCGCCGACACGCCCGTGACGGTCAGGATCGAAGGCATGACCGTGCGCGGCGGCCTCATCCGCGTCTACCAGGGCGGCAGCGGCCTGTTCCAGGCGATCATTGACAACAACGTGGTCGAGGCGGACGCGCTGGACTTCAGTCTCACCGCGATCGGAGTCGGCACCTTCGGAGCGGCGCCGACCGGTCCGGTCGGCTTCCTCATCTACGGGAACGTCATCCGGTTCGATTTCCTCGGCGGCGACGACGTCTCGGCGATCGCGATCGACGATCTGCCGGGCGAGACCAGCGGCATCATCCTCGCGAACCGGGTGATCGGCGGTGGTCCCTGGAGCGTGACTCACGCGATACGCATCCGCAACGGCAGCGGCACCGCCGACTTCGACGTGAGCTACAACCGTGTCGAGGCGCCCGGCTACAACGGCGGCGTCCTGATCCAGGAGGACGATGCCGGCGGTACGCTGACCGCGCGCGTCTTCAACAATCTCGTCACCGGCAGCCTCGACAACAACGGGCCGCAGCCGGGAGCGATCGTGCTTCGCGCCGACGCCGGAAACCTCGACGCCACCGTACTCAACAATACGCTCGCCGGAAACACGACGGGCTTCGCCGCGCGCGTCGGCACGGGCGCCAGCCTGACCGGCGTGCTCGCGAACACGATCATCGCCGGCAACACGAACCGCGGTGTCCGGATCGACGCGGCCGCGCAGTTTTCGAACGAGCACAATCTCGTCTTCGGCAACGGCTCGGACGATTTCACGCCGGGACCGGGGACGCTCCTCGTCGATCCGCGCTTCGTCGGCGGCGGGGACTTCCATCCGCTGCCGAGCTCGCCGGTACGCGATGCCGGCAACACGGCGCTCGCGGCGGACATCGACTTCGATCTGGACGGCTCGCCGCGCGTGCTCGGTGCGGAAATCGACATCGGCGCGTGGGAGCTTTCCGAACGGATCTTCGCCGACGGATTCGACGCCTGATTGCACGGATTGCGCGTGTTTGCCCTCACCCGCGCCTTCGGCGGCGACCCCGGATCAAGTCCGGGGCAGGTTCTCTCCCGCAAGCGGGAGAGGTGACCGCCAAAATCGACGTCGATCAACAAAAAAAAACGGCCCCGCAAAGGGGCCGTTCGGTCATTGCTTATTGCGTTGGGCGATCAGGCCACGAACAGTGCGCGCATCTTCTTCATCGCGTTCGCCTCGATCTGGCGGATGCGCTCGGCCGAGACGCCGTATTCATCGGCGAGCTCCTGCAGCGTCGCCTTCTCGCCGTCGCGCAGCCAGCGGCGCTGGATGATGTCGCGCGAGCGGTCATCGAGCTTGACGAGGCCGCGATGCAGTGCGTCGAGGCTCGACTCCTCTTCCGATTCCGCCTCGACGGTTGCGTACGGATCGGCCGAATGGTCGATCAGGAACGCGGCCGGCGCGGGCTTCTCGTCGTC
>DASZWL010000091.1:0-2696 GCA_035546695.1 Rhodanobacteraceae bacterium
CCGGCGGCCGAGCTCGGCTTCGCCGACGCGCTTGCGGCCGCGCGACTCAAGCTGCTCGCCGCGCTGCCGCCGAGCCTCAAGCCGAACGCCGAGCGCATCGCGGCGCGCTTTCATCTCGATCCCGGCGGCTGGTTCCAGAACCTGGCACCGCTCCCTTCGTTGCCGGTCATCGCGCAAGCGGTTTTTCGCGAGCGCGTGCTCGCCTGCCGCTACCGGCGTGCGGGCGAAAGCGAAGCACGGCCGCGCAAGCTCGGTCCGCTGGGACTCGTGCTGAAAGCTGGCGTCTGGTATCTCGTCGCGCAAAGCGGAAAGGCGATCCGCACGTATCGCGCCTCGAACATCCACGACGCGACGATGAGCGGCGAGCCGTTCGCGCGGCCGCGGCACTTCGATCTCGCCGCGCACTGGCGCGATGCGGTGCGCGACTACGAAGCCGGCGTCTATCACGAGACCGCCGACGTGCGGCTTTCGCCGACGGGCGTCTATTGGCTGGAGCTGCTCGGCCCGTACGTCATGAATGCCGCCGCCGCGACGGCGGGCGAACCTGACCGCAAAGGCTGGGTCCGCTGCCGCCTGCCGCTGGAATCGATCGAGTTCGGCGTGCGCGAGCTCATGCGGCTCGGCGAGGAAGTCGTCGTGCTCGGGCCGCCCGAACTTCGATCGCGCATGGCCGCGGTCGCGCGCCGCATCGCGAGAGCGCACGAGACGCGCCTCGCGCGATCATCGCGCTGACTCGACGGCGATCGCGCTGACACGCGCCGCGCGTCTGTGCTGCAATCGGCCGCGTCATCTCTCGTGCGAGGCGCGGCCGGCATGGACAACGTGATTCCCGACCTCCTCGGCATCGGCGCCGTCTTCGTGCTCGTCCTCGCGAACGGATTCTTCGTCGCGGCCGAGTTCTCGCTCGTCGCCGTGCGGCGCAGCCGCGTCACCGAGCTCGTGGGCGAGGGGCGACGCAATGCGCGCACCTTGCAGCGCGCGGTCGATCGGCTCGACGCGAGCCTCGCCGCGACGCAGCTCGGCATCACGATCTCCTCGCTCGCGCTAGGCTGGATCGGCGAGCCCGCGCTCGCGCACCTCGTCGAGCCGCTGCTCGCGCCGATCGGGAGCTATGCCGGAGGCGCCTCACACGGCATCGCGGTCGCGATCGCGTTCGTCGCGATCACGGCGCTCCACATCGTGCTCGGCGAGCTCGCTCCGAAGAGCCTCGCGCTGCAGCGGAGCGAAGGCACGGCGCTCGTCGTCGTGCGGCCGCTCGCGCTGTTCCTGTTCGTGTTCCGTCCGGCGATCGCGCTGCTCAACGGGCTCGGCAACGGCGTGCTGCGCCTCTTCGGACTCCGGCCCGGCAGCGGCGAGGAATCGCTGCATTCTCCGGACGAGCTGAAGCTGCTCGTCGCGGAGAGCCGGCGCGCGGGCCTCCTGCAGCGCGCGCAGCAGGAAGTCGTCGAGCGCACGTTCAATCTCGGCGCGCGGCGCGTGCGCGACATCATGACGACGCGGCCCGACGTCGAATGGATCGACGCCGAGGACGATCCGAGGACGATGCTCGCCGCGATCCGCCGTTGCCAGCACGAGCAGATGCTCGTCAGCCACGGCAGCATCGACGAGGTCGTCGGCGTGCTCGCGAAGAACGCACTGCTCGATCGCATGCTCGACGGCGGCGAAGCCGATCCGCTCGCGCTCGTCGAGGAGCCGCTGATCCTGCACGAGGCGACGCCGATCCTGAAGGTGCTGGAGCAGTTCAAGACGCGTCCGGTGTCGATGGCGATCGTGACCGACGAGTACGGAACGCTCGGCGGAATCCTGACGCGCACGGACCTCCTCGAAGCGATCGCCGGCGAGCTGCGCGACGAGGACGAGGACGAGCCCGATCTCGTCGTGCGCGCCGACGGCTCGATCCTGATCGACGGGCTCGCTTCGGTCGCCGCGGTGTTCGACCGGCTCGGCATCCGGCGCTGGCCCGACGTGCGCGACTTCAACACGATCGCAGGCTTCGCGCTGCAGGAGTTCGGGCGCATTCCCGATGCGGGCGAGCACATCGACTGGGAAGGCTGGCGTTTCGAGATCGTCGACCGCGACGGCAACCGGATCGACAAGCTGCTGGCGACGAAGCTACCCGAGGAGCGCGACGAAGACGAGGATGATGCGGACGCGAGCGGGTGATGGGCTGCGCGATCCGCACCGATCGCTGATCGTTGCGTTGCGTCCTCGTCTTCGTCATTCCGGCGAAGGCCGGGATCCAGCTTTGCTTGCGCTGATAGTACGTCGAACCGGCTTGCCCTCACCCTGCCCTCTCCCGCACGGGAGAGGGAAAAGAAAGTTCTTCGTCCGCGCCGGGAAATAGGTTTCTATCCGAACGTGAACGCGAACGCCTCGATGCCGGGATCGAGGAATTCGATCTCGAACGTGCGATCGGCGATATCGCCCTTCGTGCGCACGAGCTGATACAGACGCTGCGAAGTCACTTCGCCGTTCCCGTCCGCGTCTGCGTCGATGCCATGATCGTCGCCGGGCGGCTTGCCGTCGATCGTGATGCGGAATCGCACTGCGCGGCCGTCCGCACCGGGTCCGAGCACGAGATTGAGATCGCGTGCGTGGAAGCGGAATGCGATGCGCCCGCCGGCCTGCGCGAGCGTCGCTTTCTCGCCGCCGATCGTCCATGCGCCGCCGAGCGCCCATTCGTTGGTCGCGAGCGA
>DASZWL010000092.1:0-3445 GCA_035546695.1 Rhodanobacteraceae bacterium
GCAGACCCAGGGCGGTCGCTGGATTCCGAACTTCGATCCCTCGACCGTGACGCAACCGCTCTGGGGTCGGCTCACGTTCTCGTTCACCGACTGCAATCACGGGCGCGTCGATTTCGACTCGGGCGTCGCGGGTTACGGCGAGGGACACATGGATCTGACGCGGCTGACTCAGCCGGCCGGACTCAGTTGTCAGTGAGGAAGCGAGCGACCCGGATCAGGGACCGGGACTCGCTGGGGGAGTCGCGCGCGGCGGATGCTTCCGCCGCGCGAACGACGGAAGACGTCAATCAAGCGGCCGAGCACCCTCGGCGATCAGGCGATCGAACCGCGGATCGTCGTTGCGGAGCGCATCGAAATCCGGTTCGAGCCGCAGGATCGCCGGCGTCATGTCGCTCGGCTCCTTCATGACGCGCTCGAGCGCCGCGATTGCCGCATCGCGATCGCCGAGCAGCGCGAACGCGTAGACGAGGCATTTCTTGTCGAGCGCGCTGTTGATCGGGTCGGAGGCGAGCGGCAACGACGCGAACCGCTCCATGTAGCGCGATGCGGCCTGCCGATCGCCGAGCGCGGAATACGCGATCGCCGACAACGTAATCGCCTGTGCGTCGAATTCCTCGCTGCCCTGCAGCGCATCGGCGGCAGCCTGATAACTCTGCCGCGCGCCGGCGAGATCGCCTGTCCATCGGCGGAAATCGCCGATCGAGAGCGCGAGCATCGCACGCGACGCCGGTTTCCAGTGCGGGACGCCCGATGAGGCGCCGAGCGCCTCGAACCACGCGAGGCCTTCGGCGAACTGCCGCCGGTAAGCGTATTGCGCGCGCCGCAGCAGCACCGTTTCGCCGCTCAGGTCATCCGATGCCGGTACCTCTTGGAACACGGCGTCGGCCCGATCGAGATCGCCCATCTTCTGCAACCCGTCGATTTCGCATTTGACGAGCGTCGAATCGCCGGGCCAGATCTCGCGCATGTGCGAGAGGACCGACTTCGCTTCGGCGGGCCGATGCCCGAACTGAAGCGTCCAGGCGATCTGTCCGAGGTTGTCCTTGGAGAGCGGATCGAGCGCCGCGGCCTGCCGGAGGTACGTGACGGCTTCCTGCCAGCGGCCGAGGCGGCGCGTGGTGAACGCGAGCGATTGCAGGATCTCGACGTTGCCGGGCCATCTCGCGTGCAGCGCTTCGAGCTCGCGCTTGGCACCTTCGTAGTCGAGCTCGACGTAATGCTTGTACTGCGCGTCGGCGAGTTGCACCTCGGCGAGGTCCGGCGCCAACGTCCTCGCCCGGTCGAGCGCGCGCCGCGCGATTTCGCGCTGGGCGGGATTGCGATCGCCGAAATAATCGGCGGCCTCGTAGCGCGCCAGCATCGCCCACGCGAGCGCGAACTTCGGATCGATGGCGACGGCCTGCTCGAGCGCCTTGAGGGACGCGTCGAACGAGGCATTGTCTTCGGTACGGCGCAGGACGATCGCGTGGAGATAGAGCTCGTACGCCCGTGCGTCCTGCGTAGGCTTCGCGGCGAGCTCGGCGCCTTCGCTCGGCGTGATCCGCGCGGCGAGCGCGGTCGCGATCGAGCCCGCGATCTCGCTTTCGACCGACAGTACGTCGTCGAGACGGCGATCGTAATTCTCGGCCCAGAGATGATTGTCGGTCGCGGCATGGATCAGCTGCACGTTGACCCGCACGACGTCGCCTTCGCGCTGCACGCTGCCTTCGAGGACGTTCGCGACGCCGAGCTGCGACGCCATCTCGGCGAGCGGTCCCGGATTCTTCGCGGCTTCGCTCGCCGAGGTTCGCGAGATCACCTTCAGCGAGCCGATCTTGGCGAGGCGTGTCAGGATCTCGTCCTGAATCGCGTCGGCAAGAAAGCCGACGTCGGCTTCGGTGCTGAGGTTCTTGAACGGAAGAACCGCGATCGAGGGCTTGACGGCGTCGACCTCGGCAATCGGTTGATGTCGGCGCCACGCGAGGAAGCCGCCAAGCACGATCGCGAGAACGATCGCGGCGACTCCGAACGCGAGCTCCCATCTGCGTCGCGCGGGCGCCGCCGGCAGTATCCGCGCCGGCGATTGCGCCAATTCTTCCCGGGCCGATGCGAGGCCGGAACCGCCGGCAGGCTCGAGACGATATCCGACGCGCGGAATCGTCGCGACCGCGAAGGCCGGCGCCGATCCGTCCGTCTCTGCCAGCGCGCGCAGCTTCGAGATGCAGCCGTTGATCGCGGCCTCGCCGACGACACGGCCTCTCCAGCACGAACGGATCAGATCGTCGCGCGAAACGACCGCCCCTCCGGCGTGAGCCAGCGCGACGAGCACCTGCATGACGCGCGGCTCGACGACGTGGCGCACGCCGCCGCGAATCGCCTCGCGCGTCGACGGGTGCACGCGAAGGTCGCCGAGCTCGAAATCGGGTTCGGAAGATAACTGGATCGGTTCGGTCGGCGATCCTGGCTTGACGTCGAGCTCCATCACGAATCCGGCATCGATCGATCAGCGAACCATAACGGACACGGCATCCCGCGGCGCGATCGTTGCGCCTTCAATGACTTGCGAGCCGTCGTCCTGTCGCACCGGCAACGGAAGACGCCAGATGCGCCTCATCGCCGTCCCTCGGCGGCCATTCTACTCCTGCATGAGGAATGCCGATTCCGGCGGGACATCTCTATCGGAATGAGTGCCCGTCCGGCTCACGCCGCTGTAATCCCGCTTCTCGTTCTCTCAATTCAGCGAATGCCGGGCACTTCGGCCTCGTGACGTGCGGGCACGTCGCGAGCATGCAGGTCATCCACGATCAAGAGAGAGGTGAGCATCGTGCGCAAGGTTCTGGAGGGAATGATAGTTATGGGCTTGCTGCTGGCGGCGCCGGCCGCGTTCGCGGAAGACCATCGCGTCTTCGTCGGCGACGGCAGCGGCACCAACGGATTCAATCCGTCGCAGCTCACGATCCACGTGGGCGACACGGTCACGTTCACTCAGCCATCGCGGGCGACCGCGCCCGATGCGCACAACGTCCATGCAACCAGCGGCGCCTCGTTCCGCTGCGCGGCGGGCTGTGACGGCGAGAGCGGCGGAAGCGGCGACCCGCATATCGGCCCGTGGTCCGACACGATCACGTTCAACTCGGTCGGCGACGTCGCCTATCAATGCGATCCGCACGCGCAATTCGGCATGCGCGGCTTCATCCATGTCGTGGCGGACACCGGCGGCGGCGACGGCGGCTCGTCGAACGTGCCGATCACGAGCGGCTTCACCGGCGCCTGGTTCGATCCCGCGCAGGGCGGCCACGGCATCTTCCTCGAGGTCCTCGCCGGCAACCAGATCCTCGCCTGGTGGTTCACCTTCACGCCCGACGGCCAGCAGGCCTGGTTCGGCAATGTCGGCGCGATCGATCCCGCCACGAATACGGCAACCGTCGACGCCTTGCAGACCCAGGGCGGTCGCTGGATTCCGAAC
>DASZWL010000093.1:0-2635 GCA_035546695.1 Rhodanobacteraceae bacterium
GAACATGGGCGGCAAATCGACCTACATGCGCCAGGCCGCGCTGATCGTGCTGCTGGCGCACATCGGGAGCTTCGTCCCGGCCGCGAGTGCGACGATCGGGCCGATCGACCGCATCTTCACGCGCATCGGCGCCGGCGACGACCTCGCGCGCGGGCAGTCGACGTTCATGGTCGAGATGAGCGAGGCGGCGAACATCCTCTACAACGCGACCGCCGAGAGCCTCGTGCTGATGGACGAGATCGGTCGCGGCACGTCGACCTACGACGGCCTCGCGCTCGCACGCGCGACCGCGATCCATCTCGCGACGGTCAACCGCGCGTTCACGCTGTTCGCGACGCATTACTTCGAGCTGACCGGGCTCGCCGCGCAGCACGAAAGCATCGCGAACGTGCACCTCGACGCCGTCGAATACCACGACCAGAAGCAGGGCGACCAACTCGTCTTCATGCACGCGGTCAAGGAAGGACCCGCGAACCGCAGTTTCGGCCTGCAGGTCGCCGCACTCGCCGGCGTGCCGAAGCGCGTCGTCGACGATGCGCGCCGTTATCTTTCGACGCTCGAAGGCGAGGCCGCCGCGCGACCGTCGATCACGGCCACGCCAGCGCCGCAACTCGGACTCTTCGACGCGCCGCGCGCGTCCGCGATCGAAGAAGCGTTGCGCACGATCGATCCCGACGCGCTGAGTCCGCGCGAAGCGCTCGATGCGCTCTACCGGCTTAAGAAGCTCGGCGCTTGAGCGCGCAGCCGAGCACAAGCGGCAGAAATGCGCCGGGCGGCATGCACGCCGCCCGGCGCCGTTGCGGAAGGAAGCGCTCGCAGACTATTCGCTCGCGTCGCAACTGATAGGCGGCGCGCCGAGTCGCGTCAGCGCGATCGTTCCGCTCTTGCCGCTCATCTCGCCGGCCGTGAAGTTGTACTCCAAGCTCGCCGAAGTGCAGCTCTCGAACATCAGCGACGCCGTTCCGACCGGCGTCGTCGTGACGGGGTCCGACGCATCGAACGTTCCGCCGGTCGACTCGTAGATCGTCAGCTCGTCCGGCGTGCTCGATCCGGTCGAGTGCGGACCTTGCGCGGTGAACCAGCGCTGGCCGGCCTCGCCCACCGATTCGCCATCGATCGCGTAGGTGTACCAGCCGACGAACGTCTGCACGTCCACCGGGTTGACGTTGATGATGAAGCCCTGGCCGCCCGTCGCGGGATCGAACCACGTGCCCGAAAAACCATACGCGCTCAGCGGCGGCGGCGGCACGGTCGTCGCCGGACTGGTTTCGGCGCACTCGACGTTCGGCATCAGAGCGAGCAGCGGAATCGAGCCCGACGGGCCGTCGTCGAAGGCGTACGTGAAGAGGCCCGACGTGCACGAGTAGAACGTCAACGTGCCGCTGCCGACCGCCACCGCGTTCGTGATCGGCGGCGCGAGGAAATTGCCTCCGGTGTTCCGGTAGATCGTGACGGCGGCCGTCGTCGCGCCGGGCTGGATTGCGCTGTCGAAGGTGTACCACCGCTGCGTGTCCGTTCCGCCGGCCGTCGAGCCGAACGTGTACCACGCGGCGAACAGGTAGGACGTGTTGCCAGGAGACACCACGACTTGGAAGCCCTGCCCGCTCGTCGCGGGGTTGTACCAGGCATTGGTGAGGCCTTCCTGCGAGATATCGACGCCATACGGAACGCTGCCGGTCGGGCCGAATGCGACATGATCGAACGAAGCGTCGCCGACGGAACCCATCGAGCCGAGACTCGCAGAGAGCACCACGCGGGCGGCCGCGGTGCCGTCCGGCAACGCGGCATCGAGCAGCGAAAGCTCTTGCCACTCGCTATTGGCTCCGATTGCCTCGGTCGACACCGGATCCAACGGAGTCTCGCACGTGGTGTCCGCATATGGCTGGACGAGCACGGTCGTCATGCCGCTGCGCGGCAAGACGAGAGCGTGCAGGTCGACGTGCGCACCGCCGTCGATTTCGATGCATGTCGACTGTGCCGCCACACTGGTGTCGAAGCTTTCGCCGAGCACATGCAGCGACGGCGCGTCGGGAAGGCCGTTGTCGGCATCGATCTCGACGGTTCCCGATTCGCTGGCGAGCGTCCAGCCGTCGAGCCCGTTGGAGAAATCCGGATTCTCGACGAGATTGGCAGCTCCCGCCGCGAGCGGCGCCAGTAGGCCGCCGAGCAGAACGACGAGCGTTCGCGAAGCCATGTCACGCTCCTTCTGGTTGTCAGGGAGTCCAAAGCGTAACTCCGCACATGCGCGCGAATGCTAAACAATGGATAAAGAGGCAAATCGATTGCGACCCGCGAAATCGTCGCGCCGCATGACGACCGCAAGTCACCCGATGTTCAGCCGTCAGAAGGCATCGATGTCGCCTAGCGCGCGGATCAGGCGCCGCGCGCGCTTGTCCGGCTTCGTCGCGGGTCTGGCGAGATCGGCGCCTTCGAGCTTGCGCTGCGCGCGCAGTGCTTCGCGCTGCGTGCGGCTCTCGTCCGTTTCGCGATAGAGCATCTGTGCGATCGACGCGGAACCGCGTTGCTCCGAGACCGCTTCGATCACGATATCCCAGAGCTCGTCGTTGCGCCGGATGCGGATGCGATCGCGTGCGTGCACTGCGCGCGACGGCTTCGCCCGAGCGTCGTTGACTTC
>DASZWL010000094.1:0-2125 GCA_035546695.1 Rhodanobacteraceae bacterium
GCGCGTGAAGTGGTACTTGTCGGCACAGGATTCGCCGAACACGCCCATTGCCTTGCCGTCGTAAGGATTGGTCAATCCATCCCACGCCATGTGGTCGACCGCTTCGAAATTGCCGTAGCGGTTGCCGGTGCGCGAGTTCGGGATCATGTGCGGCGCGTTGGTCATCGACTCCATGCCGCCTGCGACGACGACTGTCGCCGAACCGGCCTTGATGAGATCGTGGCCGAGCATCACGGCCTTCATGCCGGAGCCGCAGACCTTGTTGATCGTCGTGCAGCCGGCCGAGACCGGAATGCCGGCGGCGATCGACGCCTGACGAGCCGGCGCCTGACCGAGATTCGCTGGCAAGACGCAGCCCATGATGACTTCGGAGACATCGCCTGGTGCGACGCCCGATTGCTCCAGCGCGGCCTTGATCGCGGTAGCGCCGAGCGTCGGCGTCGGCACGCCGGTGAATTGACCGAGGAAGGAACCGATCGCGGTGCGTTTGGCGCCGGCGATGACGATGTCTGACATGGGTGGGCCTCGTAGGAGTCGTCAAATCCGCGATGCGGAACGAATCAGCAGATTATGCTCCGCTTGGCTGCAGTGCAGCAAACAGCGAATTGCGATGAACACACGCCGCAAAGCGGCGCAAAGAACTCGCCGACCAAACGCCGGCTTCGCTCAGAGCAGCAAGGTCCGGCTGCGAATCGGTTCGTCGATGGGACGCGGACGCGTGTGCGCGCCGCCATGACGCCGCCCAGTCAGCTCTTCCCGTGGAACAGCTCGCGCCCGATCAACATGCGCCGGATCTCGTTCGTGCCCGCGCCGATCTCGTAGAGCTTCGCGTCGCGCAGGATGCGCCCGGTCGGATACTCGTTGATGTAGCCGTTGCCGCCCAGCGCCTGGATCGCGTCGAGCGCGACCTGTACTGCGCTCTGCGACGCGTGCAAGAGGCACGAGGCGGGATCGATGCGCGACTTGACGCCGCGGTCGTAATCCTGCGCGACCATGTACGCGTATGCGCGCGAGGATTGCAGCATCGTGTACATGTCGGCGATCTTCGCCTGCATGATCCCGAACGTGCCGATCGGCGCGTTGAACTGCTTCCTCTCGCGCACGTACGGAAGCGCGACGTCCATTGCGGCCTGCATCAGGCCGAGCGGGCCGCCCGAGAGCACGAGACGCTCGGTGTCGAGGCCGCTCATGAGGACGCGGACGCCCTCGTTGACCTCGCCGACGCGGTTCGCGTCCGGAATTTCGCAGTTGTCGAAGACGAGCTCGGACGTGTTCGAGCCGCGCATGCCGAGCTTGTCGAGCTTCTGCGCGGTCGTGAACCCCTTCATGCCTTTCTCGACGAGGAACGCCGTCATGCAGCGCGAACCGGCGGGGCGATGCGCCGTGCGCATGTAGACGAGGATCACGTCGGCGTCGGGGCCGTTCGTGATCCACATCTTCGAGCCGTTCGCGATCCAGCGATCGCCTTTCTGCTCCGCGCGGCAGGCCATCGAGCCGACGACGTCGGAGCCCGCTCCCGGCTCGCTCATCGCAAGCGCGCCGACCCACTCGCCGCTGGTCAGCTTCGGCAGGTATTTCTTCTTCTGCGCCTCGCTCGCGTTGTTCGCGATGTTCTGCACGCAGAGATTCGAATGCGCGCCATACGAGAGGCCGACCGAGCCCGATCCGCGCGAGATCTCCTCCATCGCGACGACGTGCGCGAGATAGCCGAGCTCCGAACCGCCATAGTCGCCCGACACCGTGATGCCGAGGAGGCCCATCTCGCCGAGCTTCTTCCAGAGATCGGAAGGAAATGCGTTCTCGCGATCGATCAGATCCGCGCGCGGCGCGATCTCCTTTTCGACGAAACCGCGCACGGATTCGCGCAGGAGGTCTAGATCTTCGCCGAGCGGGAATGGACGCATGCGTCACCTCATAGGGTGGGCCTTGGCCCACCGTTGTACGGCCGGTGGGCTGAAGCCCACCCTATGGGCTCAACCTTATCACTGCCCGCGCATGCGGCCCTGAAACCGCGGCGCATGATTCCCCATGTGCGGCAGCTTGATCTTGCCGATGATCGAGATGCGCTCCTCGGCCATGCGGTCGGCAGCCTTGTAGGTCGGGATGCCGTCGCGCTTGGCGATCT
>DASZWL010000095.1:0-2992 GCA_035546695.1 Rhodanobacteraceae bacterium
CATCGAGTCGCGGCGCAGCACGCCGACCTGGCCGGTCGCGGCGGCGGTCGTCTCCGATCCCATCGAGGCGCCGACGAGCACGCCGTGCGTCCAGTCGCGTGCCTCGAACACGAGCGGCACGAGCGATGGCCTGCGTCCGCCAAAGATGATCGCCGAGATCGGCACGCCGTTCGCATCCTCGGCGCGCGGCGTCCAGCTCGGGCAATGCTTCGCCGAGACCGTGAAGCGCGAGTTCGGGTGCGCGGCCGGTCCGTTTTTCGCATCGTGCGCACGTCCCTGCCAATCCGTGACGGGCGTGCCGGGCAAGCCTTCCCACCACGGCTGATTGTCTTCGGTGACCGCGACGTTCGTGAAGATCGCATCGTGCCGCGTCGTCGCGAGCGCGTTCGGATTCGTCGCGTTGCTCGTGCCCGGCGCAACACCGAAATAACCGGCTTCGGGATTGATCGCCCAGAGCCGTCCGTCGGGACCCGGCGTCATCCAGCAGATGTCGTCGCCGACGGTCCAGACTTTCCAGCCGGCTTCGCGATAGCTTTCCGGCGGAATCAGCATCGCGAGATTCGTCTTGCCGCACGCGGACGGAAAAGCTGCCGCGACGTAATGCGTCTCACCCTGCGGGTTCTCGATGCCGACGATCAGCATGTGCTCGGCGAGCCAGCCTTCGCTCTTCGCCTGCCAACTCGCGATGCGCAGCGCATGGCACTTCTTGCCGAGCAATGCGTTGCCGCCGTAGCCGGAGCCGATCGACTTGATCGAAAGCTCCTCGGGAAAATGCATGATGAAACGCTTCTCGGGATCGAGCTCGCCGATCGAATGCAGACCCTTGACGAACGTCGGCTGCGCGCCACGCGCGATCGCCTCGGCGCCCTCGCGCTCGATGCGAGCGAGCGCCGGCGCGCCCATGCGCGTCATGATGCGCATGTTCGCGACGACATACGGCGAGTCGGTGATCTCGACCCCGCAGCGCGAGATCGGCGAATCGATCGGACCCATGCAATACGGGATCACGTACATCGTGCGACCGCGCATCGCACCCGCGAACAGCGCATCGACTTTCGCGTGCGCTTCGGCCGGGGCCATCCAGTTGTTATTCGGGCCCGCGTCGTCTTTCGCCTTCGTGCAGACGAACGTCAGGTGCTCGACGCGCGCGACGTCGGACGGATTCGAACGGTGCAGCCAGCAGTTCGGATGCGTTTCGGGATTGAGCGCGATCAGCGTGCCGTCGCGCTCCATCGTCTCGACGAGCTTCTGGTTTTCCTCATCGGAGCCGTCGCACCAGTGCACGGAATCCGGTTGCGTCAATCGGGCGACGTCGTCGACCCATTCGTTCAACGCTCGAAGCTTGCTTGGCATGGAAGGAAGGCGCTCGGGAATGCGCCGGTTGCAAAGGGATTCTCGACGTTAGCGACCGCGGATGGCCATTGCAAGGCGGACCGCCGCAAGCGTGCGCCGCGCATTTCGCGGCCGTTTCAAGCCGGAATCATCAGGCAGGAATCAGCGTCGCGATGACGTGATCGACGTATTCCTCGAATTCCTCGTGACGCAGCTTCGGCAGGCCGGGCTGCCGCGACAGCGCGAGGAAGCCCGTATACGCGGAATAGGCGAGCCGCGCGCGATGGGCGGCCGCGGCTCGATCGAATCCGGCCTGGCGATACGCGCGCGCGACGACGTCGAGCCGGCGCTGCGAGACGCGCGCCATGACCGGCTCGACGAGCGGATGATCGAGCGCCTGCATCAGCGCCGCATAGATGACATGCGAGGGCATCTCGCGGCTGACGCGCCGGAACAGCTCGCAGAGGCGCTCGCGCGGATCGCCGATCGGCTCGAGCGGCGCCATGACCTCGTCCTCGTCGAGCCGCTCCCAGCGCTCGAGCGCGGCCTTCAGCAAGGCCTCGCGCGTCGCGAAATGCCAGTAGAAGCTGCCTTTGGTGACGCCGAGCCGGCGCGCTAGCGACTCGACGTTGACCGCCGCGAGACCGCTCTCGGCCAGCGCATCGAGCGCGGCCTGCTCCCAGTCCGAGGCGGAAAGCCGGTTTCGGGGCTCGAGCTTGACGGCAGCAGTCATGCTTACATTTTGCCTGATGGCTGCGCGCATTTGTAAGGCCCGTGACTGGCGTGATATTCGAATCCCATCAATGAGATAGATTCCATACCTTCGCGTATTGATTTCACAGGACGATCATTCCATACTCGACCGTATGGAAAATTCGGCGTGCCGAGCGAGCGATGAGGTCATCGGGCGGTTGATCCGTCCGGACGGCGTCGCGCTAGCGACCGAAGCCTTCGGCCCGCCCTCCGCGCCGGGTGTCGTCTTCGCACACGGCCTCGGCCAGACGCGCGGCGCATGGTCAGCGAGCGCCACATCGATTGCCGCCTGCGGCTTCCGGTGCATGACGTTCGACGCGCGTGGACACGGCGACAGCAGCTGGCGGGGTCCGCAGCCGTACGCCTGGCCGCAGATGGTCGACGATCTCGCCGCCGTCGCCGAGACGTTGCCACCGCTGCCCGTGTTCGTCGGCGCCTCGATGGGCGGGCTCGTCGGGCTCGCGGCCGAAGCGTCGCATGCGCCGCTGTTTCGCGCGCTCGTCCTCGTCGACGTCACGCCGCGCTGGGAGCCGCGCGGGATCGAGCGCATCGTCGCGTTCATGCGCGCGCATCCGCAGGGCTTCGAATCGCTCGAAGACGCCGCCGAGGCGGTCGCGCGCTACCTCCCGCATCGCGCGCCGCGGCGATCGCCCGAGCGCCTGCGCAGACTCCTTTCCGCGCATCGCGACGGGCGGCTGCGCTGGCACTGGGATCCGCGCCTGCTCGACGAACTCGTACAAGGCAGCGCCGCCGAGCAGCAGCGCCAAGCCGACGCCGCGCGCCGCATCCGCATCCCGACGCTGCTGATCACCGGCGGCGCGAGCGACGTCGTCTCGCGCGAGACGGCCGACGAGTTCCTCGCGCTCGTCCGGCACGCGCGTCACGTGATCGTGCCCGATGCGACGCA
>DASZWL010000096.1:0-19156 GCA_035546695.1 Rhodanobacteraceae bacterium
CTGCACATCGTCGGCGGCGGTTTGCCGATGCGCGATCTCGACGCCGCGCGTTCGCTGCCGATCGTGTTCGACGCCGCACCGCTGCCCGCTGGAATCATCGATCTCAACGCGCCGGCGTCGGTGCGTTCCGGTTCCGTGTTCTCCGTACGCGGACGCGTCGAGGGAATTAACGGTGGACGCATCGAGCTTCGCGATCCGGCTGGCGCCGTCGTCGCGCGCTCGCCGCTCGCCGAGGATGGCGCGTTCGCGCTCGAAGCGGCGGTCCGGACCGAAGGCGGCGCCGTGTTCGACCTGCGCTTGCTCGATCGCGACGATGCGATTGTCGAACGGATGTCGCAGGCGGTCTTCGTACAGCCTGGCGATGCGCTGCGCGTGCTCGTGCTCGCGGGCGCGCCCGATCCCGAGCTCAAATACCTGCGCCGCTGGGCGGCCGATGCCGGCGTCGAGCTTGCGAGTCGCATCGTGCTGAGCGACGGCATCGCGATGCAGGACGGCAGCGCCGCGCTCGATGCCGATGCGCTCGCGCATACCGACGTCGTCATCGTCGACGAGCGCGCATGGAAAGCGCTCGATGCGACTGCGCACGAGCGGCTGCGCGCGGCGGTGCGCGACGGGCTCGGCCTGTTGCTGCGCGTGACCGGCGCATTGCCGGACGACGTTGCTGCCGACTGGCGCACGCTCGGTTTCCGCGTTCGCGCGGCCGACGTGCCGCAGACGTTCACACTGCAAACACCCGCCGGCGGATCGGACGCGTCGACGACGCTCACGCGGCGCGCGTTGCTCGTCGAAGCCGACGATGCGACGCCGCTGCTACGCGGCAGTGACGGCACTCCGGCCGCGCTGTGGCGCGGCGACGGGCTCGGACGCGTCGCGATCTGGTGGGCCGCGGACACGTATCGCATCGCGCTCGACGGCGATGCTGGCGCGTTCGGCACGTTGTGGAGCCGCGCGCTCGCGACGGTGGCGCGCGCGCGTTCGCGTGTGCGTCCCGAGATTCCGGCGAATGCGCGCGTGTCGTTGCGCAGCGTGCTCTGCGGGCTCGACGAAGATGCCGCGATCGAGCCGCCTCGTGGGCCGAAGGTTCCGCTGTCGATCGATGGCGCGGACGCTCATCGCTGCGCCGCGTACTGGCCGGCCGAGTCCGGCTGGCACGCGCTCGTCTCCGCGAAAGAGCGCTGGCCTTTCTACGTCGGCGAAGGCGGAGCAGGCGCGTCGCTCGCGGCGGCGCGAGATGCCGAGCGGACGCGGAACCTCGCGGCCGCGGCGAGCGGTGCGGATTCGCCGATCGCATCGCGTCGCGTGCCCGCACCGCGCTGGCCGTTCTTCGTCGGCTGGCTCGCGATCGTCGCGATGCTGTGGTGGGTCGAGCGCTCGCGGCCGGAGACGGCGATCGGTTGAGAAGCCGGCGCGTCGGCGCATCGCGCGTTGTTTGCGTCAGCGCTTCGGAGCGTCGAGCTCGGCAAGTCGATCGAGCAGCGGTCGTTGAGCTTCGAGGATCTTCTCGCGCGCGACCGGCAACGCGAACCATGCGACACGGTCGACTTCCGGAAACGTCGCGAGGCGTCCGCTTCGCGGCGGCCACTCGATCTCGAACGCGTTGCTGGAGAGCAGCGCGACATCGAAATCGCCTTCGAGCGCGAACGCCTCGACGTATTTGCCCGCGCGCTGGCGGATCGTACCGAGCGGCCGCAGTTCGCCGACCGCTTCGATGCCGATCTCCTCGCGGAACTCGCGCCGCGCCGCCGCCTCGGGCGTCTCGTCGGAGTCGATCTCCCCTTTCGGGATCGTCCACGCGCCGTCGTCGCGCCGCCGCCAGAATGGACCGCCGGGATGCGCGAGCAGCACTTCGATCGCGCCGCCGCGGATGCGATACATCAAGATGCCGGCGCTGCGGAGCGGCATGATCGTGCGTTGCGGATTCGCGAAGACAGACGGCCGCGACAGATTAAGGAAGGCTGGTGGCTATGGGTGGGCTCGAACCACCGACCCCGGCATTATGAGTGCCGTGCTCTAACCGGCTGAGCTACATAGCCATGGGTGCAGCGCGGGGGCGTGCGATTCTAGTGCGCCGCGTCGAGGTGTCAAGCGGATCGAACGCTCGCGTCTTGCTGCGCTTGCACAGCCTGTGCTTGAATCCTCGCAGAAGCGGAGGATGGCAGTTGTGATCGACCCCGATGGCTACCGGCCGAACGTCGGCATCGTCCTGTTGAAGGACGACGGCCGCGTGTTCTGGGCGCGCCGCGTCGGTCGCGACGGCTGGCAGTTCCCGCAGGGCGGCATGCGCAGCGACGAAACGCCGATCGAGGCGATGTACCGCGAGCTCGAGGAAGAAACCGGCCTCGGGGCGCATCACGTCGAGGTGCTCGGCGCGACGCCGGGATGGCTGCGCTACCGCCTGCCTTCGCGCTTCGTGCGCCATCACGAGCGGCCGGTCTGCATCGGCCAGAAGCAGGTCTGGTTCCTGCTGCGGATGATCGGCGAGGAGACCGCGTTCAGGCTCGACGCGCACGAGCATCCCGAGTTCGATCTCTGGCGCTGGGTCGATTTCTGGTACCCGACGCAACACGTCGTCAACTTCAAGCGGCGTGTCTACGAGCAGGCGCTGCGGCATCTCGCGCCGCTCGCGGAGACCTCATGCAGCATCTCGCTGCGCGAGCAGCGTTGGGATCCGGTGCTCGCCGGCGCCTGAGCATTTCTCCGATCCCTGCCGGATCGAAGAAGGGTCAATAGTAGGATCCCAGCGGTACCGGCTCGGCCAGCGCTTCGGCCGGACGTGCGATGGCGTCGCGTATGCGCTGCAACCGCCACGGATCGTTTGCAAACGCGCGCGGCCCCAATTCAAGCGCTTCGTTCCACAATGGGGTCGCTGCTTCCGGGGCGCCGAGCGCGTATCTCGCGAGGCCGACGTGGAGCAAGCAGAACACCAGCAGCGGATGGTCGCGCGGTACGCTCTTGCGTACGATCGCCAGCGCTTCGTCGGCGTCCTTGAGGGCAGCATCGTATTGCCTGAGCCCGAGCAGGGCTTGCGCGCGTCCGTCGAGCGACATCGCGACTTCGAGTCGATCGCCCGGCATATTGGCGCGCAGAAGCGCGAGCGCTTCGTCGAAGTGCCCACGAGCGTGCGCATAGTCGTGCTGATCGAGCTCGGCAAGCGCTTTGGCGTGCAGCGGCCACGCGCGGAAATAGTGATGCTCGCCCAGCGCGGCGCGAAATGCTCGATCGGAATTATCGTAGTGACGATAGGCATCCTCGAAGTTGCCTTCGAGGCGATTGATCTCGCCGAGTTTCTCTTCCGCGTTCGCGTAGCCGATGTTGGGCTTGCCGTCGACCTTCCCCAGGAACACCGATGCTTTCTCCAGTAGCGCCCGGGCATGCGCCAGGCTGCCGAGATCGATCGACATGTGCAGGGCCTGTTCGCCCACGTCCGTTTTCTTTGGATCCTGACTGGCGTCGGAACCTTTGTCGTCGACCTCGAACAGGCTTCCGACGAAATTCGCGGCGGCGCGCGAACGGTCGGCTTCGCCTCGAGCGATATGCGCCTGGCGAACCGCGACGATCGCGGTAACGCCCAATGCCACGAATGCTGCGATCGAGGCGGAGACCGCATAGCGATGGCGAACGGCGAATCGCCACGCGAAATATGCAGGCCCCGCGCGCCGCGCGCTGACCGGAGCTCCGTCGAGGAACGCGCGCATGTCGGTCATCATGGCGTCCGTCGAGCCGTATCGCTCCGTCGGCGATTTCGCGAGCGCCTTGCGCAGAATCGCATCGAGATCGCGGGTCAGGTCATGCTTGTATTTCTTCGCTGCCGCGACATCGAGACGCGCGAGATCGCTGCTTTCGAACGCCCGGGCCAGCATGAGCGGTTCGTCCTCGGTTACCGCACGCGCCCATGCAAGCTGTTCGGCGGGATCGCCGCGATAGGGCAGAACTCCCGTCAGCACGACGAAGCAAAGCACGCCGAACTGATAGATGTCCGTCGCGACCGTGATTTCCTCGGTCAGGTACTGCTCCGGCGCGGCGTAAGCCGGCGTCATCGGCATGGTGCCCGCCTGGGTCATCGTCGCGTCGGCAGGCGAGTCGAGCAGTTTCGCGAGACCGAAATCGACCAGTTTGACCCGACCATCCGCAGTCACCAGCACGTTCGACGGCTTGATGTCCCGATGCACGATCAGGCGCTGATGCGCATAGGCCAGCGCCGAAGCGATCTGCAGCAGCACGTCCATGCGTGCCGCGACCGAATCGAGCCGGCTGTAGCAGTATTCGGTCGCGATCTCGCCGTCGACGTACTCCATCGTGTAGTACGACTGGCCATCGTTCGTGCGGCCGCCGTCAAACAGCAGCGCGATGCCGGGGTGTTTCAGCCCGGCGAGAATCCGCCGCTCGCGTTCGAAGCGTTCTTGCGCGGTCGGACTGCCGAATGCCCTGCGCATGACCTTGAGCGCGACCTGCTGCGAGAATCCATCGGTCGAACGCTCCGCGAGGTAGACCGCGCCCATGCCGCCGGTACCGAGCAGGCGAGTGAGCCGGTAGGGTCCGATGTCGTGCCCGATGCGGGCGTTGTCGAGCGCCATTTCTTCCTGGAGCGCATCGCCGAGCGCCGGCGTGGCGCGTTCGAATGCGTTCGGGAACGGTCGGGCTCCGATTCGGTCGTGCGCGGCCAGCATCCGGACCAGCTCGGCGCGCAGAGGCGCGTCGTCGTCCTCGAGCGCGTCGATGAAACGCACACGCGCCTCACCCGTCAGTTCGAGCGCTTCTTCGAGCAGCGAGCGAAGACGCAGCCACGAGGTCGGGCTAGGTGCGGTCATGGTGTCCTTTTGCAGACGGCTTTCGGCATCGAAGCGGAATTCCCGCGCGCGGCGAGCGTCGAGCAGGGCTTTCCTGCATGCGTCGGGGCGACCTCGAGGTGAACGTTGTCGCTGCGTTTCGGCAAACCGGCATGTCGCCGGAAGGCTGCTGGTTGAGCATGGGTCTTGCGCGTCGCCGCGCCTTCCTTCGGTTCGCCGCGCGCGGCGGTGTCCACGTTCCGGAATTATTGAATACGTCGGGTAGCAAATGCGTAAGCCCTGCTGTTCGGTGATTGCCGAGACAGGAAGGCTTTCCGAAAGCGGAATTCCGGTAGGTCGGTAGTCATGACCTTTATGCTGTTGACAATCATTCTCATTTGCGATCCAATGCGATCGCATGTATGTCTGTATCTGCAATGCGATCACCGAGCGGGCGATCCGCGAGGCCGCCGCCGACGGCGTGGGCTCGCTCGCCGAGCTGACGCGGCGCACCGGCTGCGGTGACTGCTGCGGCAGCTGCGTCGACCTCGCCGCCGAGATCCTCGCCGACACGCACCGCTCGCGCACGCTCGATCTGCCGCTGATCGCGATCGCGGCCTGATATCCGCGCGACGCGCATCCCCGCACGCGCGAATGCGTGCGATTTTCGTTCCCTCATCGTTGCGGCGCGGACGCTATAGTCCCCACGTTTCCGCGTGCGCTTTCCGCACGAGCGGAGCAGGAGGACTGCGATGAAGGGCAACGCGAAGATCATCGAGCATCTCAACAAGGCGCTCTTCAACGAGCTGACCGCGATCAACCAGTATTTCCTGCATTACCGCATGTACAAGCACTGGGGCTACAAGGAGCTCGCCGATCACGAGTACCAGGAATCGATCGACGAGATGAAGCACGCGGACAAGCTCATCGAGCGCATCCTGTTCCTCGAAGGCCTGCCGAACCTCCAGAAGCTCGGCAAGCTCCTGATCGGCGAAGGGCCGAAGGAAGCGCTGGCCTGCGATCTCAAGCTCGAGATGGCGGCCGTGCCGGATCTCAAGGCCGCAATCGCCGACTGCGAGCAGCTCGGCGACTATGTCAGCCGCGATCTCTTCTCTGACATCCTCGAATCGGAAGAGGAGCACATCGACTGGCTCGAGACGCAGCTCGGCCTCGTCGATCAGCTCGGCGTCGTGCCGTACTTGCAGACGAAGGTCGAGGACTGAGTTTCCGACCGAGGGGATGGTTCGCTCGTTTTCCCGGCCTCGCATCCCGGAAGCTTCGGAATCGAAACCATCCCCACCCCGTTGAAGGGGAGGGCTTTGCGGCGACGCGATTCGCGGCCTAACGTTTCTCGATCAGCCTCGAAAGCTCTTCGGCGACGCGCTCGTATTCGACGCGAAGCCCGGCTGCGAGCTCGGCGGGTCCGGTCGCTATTCCCGCGCGCGCGGCGTGCTCGATACCGCGCGCCAGCTCCGAAAGCGCCGTCGCGCCGATGTTCGCGCTGCTCGACTTCAGCGTGTGCGCCGGCGCGATCTGGGCTGCCGCGTCGCCGGTTCCGGCCGCCGATTCGAGCTCGCGCACGCGCTCGGGCGCGTCCTCGAGATAGACGCGCACGAGATCTCCGAACTCGCCGCCCATCGTGTCGAGCAGGTCGCCGATGATCGCGGTGTCGAGCGCGGTCATGCGCGGCTCGGCCGCGGCGGGCGCGGAGTAGGCCGCGGTCGGATTCGCTGCGGTTGGCGCGGACGATGCCGCGCGCGCCTCCGGTTCGGGTAATGCGGACTCCGGAATCGCGCCCGGCGCTTGCGCGAGGGTTTCCGGCGCCGCCTTCAGCCAGCGTCGCAGGAGTTGCACGAGCGCCGCGCGATCGAGCGGCTTGGAGATGTAGTCGTCCATGCCGGCGGCGAGGCAGCGCTCGCGATCGCCGGCCATCGCGTTCGCCGTCATCGCGACGATCGGCAGCCGCGCGCCGTCTCCGGCCGCGCGCTCGCGCTCGCGCCACGTCCGCGTGGCCATATAGCCGTCCATGACCGGCATCAGGCAATCCATCAGCACGAGATCGAAGCGCTCGCGCTCGAGCCGCGCGATCGCCTCGCTGCCGTCGTTGGCGGCCGTGACCTCGAGCCCATGCAGCGCGAGCAGGCGCTGCGCGACGCGCTGGTTGACCGGATTGTCCTCGACCAGCAGCACGCGGCCGCGCAGCGAGGCGTTCGCGTCGGCCGGCGCCGCGATCTCGACGATCGGCTCGGCCTGCGGCTCGCGCTGGAGCGTCGCCGGCCTGACGCCGAACATCGGCTCGAGCAGCGCGCGCAGCGATTCTTCGGTGGCCGCGCCGGTCATCGCATGCACGCGCGCATCGAGCGGAACGTCGGGTCCAGCGGCGGACGACAGCACGATCCGCACATGTGCCAGCGAAGCGTCCTTCAGCACATTGCGCACGAGCGCGCCGAGCACGGGCCGGAACGTCGCGACATCGACGATGAGCAGCGCGTGGCGCCAGCGCTCGCCCATGTTCGCGCTCGCGCGCAATCCCGACAGCGCATCGGGCATCGTGCGCACGCCCGTGATCTCGATGCCGAGCGAGGAGCCCGCGCTTTGCAGCCGGCGCAGTGACGCCTCGTCGTCGGCGAGCGCGAGCGCGCGGATCCCGTCGAGGCCGCGCCGCACTTCGAGATCGCCGACCGCCTTCAGGAGCGGCACGCTGAACCAGAACAGCGAGCCCTTGCCGGGCTCCGACTTGAC
Organism: Rhodanobacteraceae bacterium; assembly: GCA_035546695.1. GTDB lineage: Bacteria > Pseudomonadota > Gammaproteobacteria > Xanthomonadales > Rhodanobacteraceae > Dokdonella_A. The sequence goes on from DASZWL010000096.1 coordinate 7,509, forward strand.
GCCGAGATGGCCGTGCATGAGATCGACGAGCCGTTTCGAGATCGCAAGCCCGAGCCCGGTGCCGCCGAACACGCGCGTCGTCGACGCGTCGGCCTGCGAGAACGGGCGGAACAGTTTCGCCGCGATGTCGGGCGCGACGCCGATGCCGCTGTCGCGCACGGCGAATACGATCTCGTGATGATCGCGCGTCTCGCCGCGCTTGCCGACCTGGATGTGCACGCCGCCGCGCTCGGTGAACTTGATCGCGTTGCTGACGAGGTTCGTCAGCACCTGGCGCAGGCGCACCGGATCGCCGCGCACGGCGAGGCGCACGTTCGGATCGATCGTGACGGAGAGCTTGAGGCCCTTCGCTTCAGCGTTGCGCTGCATCAGCTGCGCGACGCCACCGACGAGATCGCGCAGGTTCAGGCCGACCGTCTCGAGCTCGAGCCGCTCGGCGTCGAGCTTGGAATAATCGAGGATCGCATCGACGATGCGCAGCAGTTCGCGCGAGGACGCGTACGCAGTCGAAAGATAATCGCGCTGGTCCGGCGCGAGCGGCGTCGACAGCACGAGCTCGAGCAGCGGCAGCACGCCGTTCAGCGGCGTGCGGATCTCGTGGCTCATCGTCGCGAGGAACTCGCCCTTCGCCATCATCGCGGCCTCGGCCGCCTGCTTGGCGAGCAGAAGCTCGGCCTGCGTGTGGCGCAGCGTGTCGAGCTGGCGGCGCAACTCGTCGGGCGGCGCCTCGAACGGCGATTTCGCGGCCGCGACGGCGAGCGTCGCCGGAGCCTCGTGCCGCACTGTGCGCCGCGTCTTCAGCGCGACGAGCGCGAGCATCGCCGCGATCGAAAGCAGGATCGTCGCGACTGCCGGAACGAGAGGCGCGAGCACGTAGAACGATGCCGCGATGCCGGCGAGCGCGAGCGCGCCCGCGCCGATCAGCGCGCAGGCGAAGCTCGCGTCGCGGCCGTCGGAATCGCGCGCGGCCATGCGCCTACATCACCGCGGCGTGGAAATCGAAGGCGAGATCGCGGCCCGCGCGCTGCACGAAGTTTCCCTGGATGAAATCGACGCCGGCGGTCCATAGCGCCGCCGCGCCGCGCGCATCCTCGACGCGCGGTGCGATGACCTGCATGCCGCGCTCGTGCGCCGTCGCGACCAGTTCGCGCAGCTCAGCGCGGATGTTTTCGTCGTCGATGCGAACGTAGCGCGGCGAGAGCTTGATGAAATCGATCTTCAGCGCGTCGAGCAGCGCTTCGCCCGGTCCGCCGGCCTCGTAGCCCGAGAGCGTCAGCGAGAGGCCGAGTGCGCGGATCGCTTCGGCGTAGCGCGCGACGTCGTCGGTCGCGGCGCTCGCGTTGGCGACGGTCATCTCTATCGAGATGCTGTCGCCGGCCGCGCCGCGGCGCTCGAGCAGCTCGCGCATCCACGGGATCAGGTCCGGATCGCGCACGCTCGCGAGCGACTGACTGAGGAAGAGGCGCGGCGCCTGGCCGCTCTTCGTGCGCTCGACGATCATCGCGACGCATTCGGCGAACACCCAGCGATCGATCTCCGCGATAAGGCCGTGACGTTCGGCGACCGGCACGATCTCGCCGGCGACGTGCTGGTGTCCGCCGTCTCCGGCAAGCCGCAGCAGCGCCTGGAACTGCTCGTGCTCCTCGCCGTGCAGCGACACGATCGGCTGGAACAGCACCTGCAATCCCGTTCCGTCGAGCGCGAAGCGGATTTCGCGCGCGAGCTCGGAATCGTGGGTCTCTCTTTCGCCGGACACGACGAACACGCCATGCTTTCCGCCGGCGCGCGCTGCGGCGATCGCGTCCTTCGCCGCTTCGAGCATCGCAACCGCGTCGCCGCCGCTGCCGGCGAACGGCGCGACGCCGGCGTCGAGCGCGAGGCGCGTTGCGCCGTCAGCGGCGGCGAACGTCTCGCGCAGGACGCGATCGGCGAGATTCGCGGCGTGGCGCTCGAGCGTCCCGCCGTCGGGATCGGAATTCAGGAGCAGCAGCCGCGCCGCGCCGTCGCGCGCGACGAGATCGCGCGGACCGGAATGGCTCGCGAGGAATGCGCCGACTTCGGCGCCGAGCCGCTCGAAGCGATCGGCGCCGAGACGGTTGCGAAGCGCGTCGGCGTCGACGAGCTCGAAGGCGACGAGGCCGCCGGCGCGCGTCAGCGCATCCTCCATCGCGAGGCATTCGGCGAGCCGTTGCAGAAGCGCATCGCGCGAGACGATGCCGTCCGACGGCGGCGCAATCGTCACTTGCTGCCGCCGCGAGGACATCTGGCGCGCGCGCCGCACGCGGTTCGTCACCGCCGAGATCAGATGCTTGGGCCGGATCGGTTTCGAGAGGAAATCGTCGCCGCCAGCGTTCAGCGCCTCGAAATGCTTGTCCGCGTCGTGCTCGCCGGAGAGGAACACGATCGGCGTCGAGAGGAACGCCTCGCGCTCGCGGATCAGCGCGGTCAGCTCCATGCCGTCGACGTCGGGCATGTAGAGATCCATCAGGATCAGCTCGGGACGGAAACGGTCGAGCTCATCGAGCGCGTCGAGGCCTTCGGTGATCGCGAGCGTTTCCATGCCGGCCTTGCGCAGGATCGATTCGGCGAAGAGCGTCTGCGAGCGATCGTCCTCGACGATCATGATGCGATACGGATTCGTGCGCTCGGTCTCGATCAGCTCGCCGATCCGTGCGATGACGTCGGCGGCCGTCGCCGGCAGCGCGATCAGCGCATCGGCGCCGGCGCGCACCGCGCGCAGCCGGCGCGGCAGATCGCGATCGTTCGAGAGCGCGACGAGCCAGAGCCGCTCGCTGACCTCGGCGCGCGCGCGTTTGACGAGCGCGCCGATCTCGTCGAGCGCTTCCTCGAACTCGGCGTCGACAATGACGAGATGCGGCGGCAGCGCGACGAGGAGCTCCTTCAGCTCGTCGGGGCTGTCGAACGTCGAGAGCTCGTGGCCGAGGCCTTCGAGATAGCGGTCGATCTCCGCCGCCGGTGCTTCGCCGCGCGTCAGGTGATAGGCGGTCTTGTGCGTCGCCGATGTCGGCGGCGCCGGAACGGCAGGCATCTCGAACGCGACCGGCTTCGGATCGCTCGCCGTTTCCGCGCTCTCGCGCGGCTCCGATGCCGTGGCGGATTTCGGCGGTTCGGGCGGCGTCTCGCGCTCGGGCGGCGTGCGCGGTGCGAGCGCCGCTATCCGCAGCCAGTACTCGGCCGGCGGCGCGACCATCAGCGGAAAGCCGAGCTCCTGGACCGGACCCGGCACGACGACGCTCGCGTGCGTCGCGCTCGCCTGCGCCGCGACAGGCAGCGGCACGTCGCGGACATCGCCGAGCAGCGCGAGGATGCGCGCCGCCATCGCGCTGTCCGGCACGCGCGGCGGATCGAACAAGGGCTCGACGAAGTCCGACAGCGCATCGAGCCTGTCCGCGAGACCGGGTGCGTCGATGTCGCGGCACGCGGCCGCGAGCGCCGCGGCGTCGTCGGCGAGGAGGCACAGCGTATTGATGTCCCAGCCTTCGCGATGCAGCCGCTCGCCGCGGCTGGAAAGCCGTGCCAGGCGCTGCGGAAGCTGGGCGAGGAACAGGTTTTTCAGTTCCGCGCCGCGGATGTGGAAATCCCGCGTGAGCATTCTCGAATTCCCCTGCGCAGGACTATACCAGCGTGCGTGCCGCTGGATTTTCGCGTTTGTCCGACCCGACCGTCATCCCGGCGAAGGCCGGGATCCAGTTTTTCAGGCCGTGCGGACACTTTCCGCAGAAAAATTTGGATCCCGGCCTTCGCCGGGATGACGGTTCGCGGCGGAGTGCGGATTCGCGGAGTCTCGACGCGCGCGTCAAAACGGCTTCACGACCACGAGCACGACGATCGCGATCAGAAACAGCGCCGGCACCTCGTTGAAGATGCGCAGCCAGCGGCCGGATCGCGTGTTCGCGCCGCGCGCGAAATCGCCGACGAGGCGCGCGAGCATCGCCTGATACGCGAAAAGCCCGCCGACGAGCACGAGCTTCGCGATCAGCCAGCCCTGTCGCAGATAGCCGACGTCGTGGCGTGCGAGCGCGATCAGTGTCGCGACGCCGAAGACGACGGTCAGCGTGGAACCTATACGCGTCATGACGAGGAGGCGCCGCTCCATGATCGCGAGCCGCTCGTGCACGGCGGGATCGCTCGCCTCTGCGTGATGGACGAGAAGACGCGGCAGGTAGAAAAGCCCCGCGAACCAGGTGACGACGAAGACGATGTGGAAGGCCTTGAGCCAGAGCATGCGGGCACTGTAGCGGGTCGACGCCGGGGGCGGTATCGCTTGACGCTTTCGCCGGGCGGCGTCTATAAGCCTCGTCCCGCCTGCAAGATCCCCATTCCGGTCCGATGCCGCGCGTTCCGCCGCCTCTCGTCGTCCGTCCGCACGATCCCGCCCGCGAGCGTCGCGGACGGCTTCTTGCCGGAGCGATCTGGCTCGTCTCGCTCGTCGTCGTCGCGGCGCTGACGGTCGCGATCGTCTCGTACGGGTTCGAGAGCGCCCCGCGCTCGCGAAGCTCGGCGGCCGAGCGCGATACCGAAGCGCTGAAAGCGCGCATCGCGACGCTCGAGCGCTCCGAGCAGGTCGCGAAGGCGGCCGTCGGCGATTTGCAGCAGACATTGCGCGATCGCGAGGAGGAGATCGAATCGCTCCGCTCCGATCTCGCGTTCTACGGCCGGCTCGTCGGCGGCGGCAAGCGCGAGGGGCTCGCGGTGCACGTGCTGAAGGTCAGCCGCGTCGCCGATTCGCAGGCCTGGAATTTCGTCGCGACGCTGACGCAGAACTTCAAGCGCGGGCAGGATACGAAGGGACACTTGACGCTCGCGGTCGAAGGCGTCCAGGACGGCAAGCTCGCGACGCTCGACTGGGCCGCGCTGACCCAGGGCCAGGATGCTGCCGGTATCGCGTACGGCTTCAAGTATTTCGAGCAGGTGAACGGTACCATCATGCTGCCGGAGGGGTTCCAGGCGAATCGCGTGCACGTGCGCGCGGACGGCGATGCGGGGCGCGTCGAGCAGGATTTCGCCTGGAACGACGCGATCAAGGGCGAGGAGGGCGGCGATGTTCGGTAACGGAAAGCGCAACGGCGGCGGTCACGCGGTCGCCGCGATCACGACGCTGATCGCCGAGGGCACCGTGATTCGCGGCGACATCGAATTTGCGGGCGGCCTGCATCTCGACGGTCTCATCGAAGGCGCGATCAGCGCCGAAGGCGCCGATGCGGTGCTGACGCTCTCGGACAAGGGCCGCGTCACCGGCGAGATCCGCGCTTCGAACGCGGTCATCAACGGCACCGTGCGCGGCGACATCGTCGTCGGCGAGCGGCTCGAGCTCGCAGCGAATGCGCGCATCGAGGGCAACGTTTACTACAAGGTGCTCGAAATGGCGGCCGGCGCGCAGGTCAACGGCCAGATGATCTACCAGCCCGATCCGCCGCGGCAGCTTCCGCGGCCCGAGAGCGTGCCGGCGCAGGCTTGAAACGCGTTGCCGGAGCACGATCTACGTAACGGGAACGATGCTCCGCAAGGACCATGAACGACACCGCCACGCCCAGCTATCTCGACGCTCCGGAAGTACCGCTCGTCTTCACCGACGCCGCGGCCGGCAAGGTACGCGAGCTGATCGCCGAGGAAGGCAATCCGGAACTGAAGCTCCGCGTCTACATCTCGGGCGGCGGCTGCTCGGGCTTCCAGTACGGATTCACGTTCGACGAAGCGCGCGCCGAAGACGATCTCGCGGTCGACAAGAACGGCGTCACGCTGCTCGTCGATCCCTTGAGTCTGCAGTATCTCGCCGGCGCCGAGATCGACTACGCCGAGTCGCTGACCGGCGCGCAGTTCGTGATCCGGAATCCGAACGCGAAGACGACGTGCGGGTGCGGATCCTCGTTTACTGTGTGAGTTTGTGGGTTGGTGATTTTCGACCCCGCTTCGGAAATGATCGCCTGAGTATTCGTCATTCCCGCGAAAGCGGGAATCCATTTTCTTGCTTCGACACTCACAATGGATTCCCGCTTTCGCGGGAATGACGGCGTACACTCGCGGCGTCGCCGCTAAGATGAATCCGCGCGACGCACGAAGCGCTCCGATCGATTGATGATCTCTTCATCCTTTCCCGCCAACGTCTTCTCCGGCCTCGCGCTCGACCGCAACGCCGAGCAGCGCGACGACGAAGCCTGGATCGCCGCGCAGCTCGCCGATCCGCGCGCGCGTTTCGTGCTGCTCGGTTCGGAAGGTCACGCGCTCGCGCAGCGCGATGCCGACGCGTTGCGCGTGATCCTCGCCGCGGAGCGCGAGCTTCTGCTGCCGTCCGCGACGCCGAGCTATCTCGGCGCCGATGACACAGGTCCGTTCTTCGCGCTCAGCGCCGAGATGCGCGACGCATCGCGCGTCGCAGCCGAGCTCGGCGGCGATTTCATCGACCTGCGCAGCGCCGGCACGCGCCTCGAGGCGTTCGAAGCCGGACTTTTCGCCTACGCGCGCGCGCTTTCGCACTGGCAGTCGCGTACGCGATTCTGCTCGGTGTGCGGCGCGCCGGTCGTCGTCGTGACCGCGGGCCATCGCGCGCGCTGCACGAATCCCGACTGCGCGATCGAGCATTTCCCGCGCGTCGATCCCGCGATGATCGTCATCGTCTCCTACGGCGACGCGTGCCTGCTCGGCCGCCAGGCGACGTGGTCGGAGCGGCGCTTCTCGACGCTGGCGGGTTTCGTCGAGCCCGGCGAATCGCTCGAAGACACCGTGCGGCGCGAAGTGTTCGAGGAAGCCGGAGTGCGCGTCGGCGAGTGCCGATATCACTCCTCGCAGCCGTGGCCGTTTCCCGCTTCGCTGATGGTCGGCTTCACGGCCGAGGCGATCGACCCCGCGATCCGGCTCGGCGGCGAGCTCGCCGAGGCGCGCTGGTTCACGGCGGACGATCTCGTGCGCGGCCTTGCCGAGCGCACGCTGACACTGTCGCCGCCGGTGTCAGTCTCGTTCCGGCTGATCGAGCATTGGCTGCGCGAGAACGCCGGCATCGAGCTGCGCGAGCTGACCGAAGCTACGCGCTAGCCCAAGGGCGTCGTCGCAAGAATATCCCTGCTTCAAGAAGCTCGTACCGAATCCGTCGTCCTGCGAAAGCGGAAACCCGGCGACTTTGATTTCGTGAGCGGACCCAAAGGCACTGGGTCCCCGCATTGGATGACGGAGCGCGTGCTGCGCACGTACTCCCGTCAGCTACAATCGCGCGATCCGACGCGCGCCGAAGGCTGAGCGATGGCCAAGACCCTTCTCGCGATAGTGCTCGTGCTCGCCGCGATGCGCGCGCTGCCCGATCTCGCGCGCCTGCGCGATTTCTCGTGGCTGCGCGTGTGGCTATCGCGCTGGCGCGGCGAAGGCGAGCATCCGGCCCGACCGGCACTGCTGCTGCCGGCGCTCGTGTTCGTGCTCTGCGCGCTGATCCAGGGCGCGCTCGATCATGTGCTGTTCGGGCTGCCGCTGTTCGCGTTCGCGGTCATCGTGCTGTTCTTCTGCTGGGGTCCTCGCGATCTCGATGCGGACGTCGACGGCGTGCTGAAGGCGCCCGATCGCGATCAGCGCCTCGCCGCCGCGCAGGCGTTGCGAGCCGATGCCGGCACATCGCCGCTTCCGCTCGAAGCGACCGCGCTCGTCGAATCGGCGTTCGACGCGGCGTTGTCGCGCTGGTTCGGCGTCCTGTTCTGGTTCGTGCTGCTGGGACCGGCCGGAGCGCTCGGCTACCGCATGGTCCAGCTCATCGCGCGCAACGGAGCGTTCGCCGATCTCCTCGATGCGCGCGACAGCGAGCTCGCCGAGCGCACCGCGCGCATCCTCGACTGGGCGCCGGCGCATCTGATGACGCTGACGCTCGCGCTCGTCTCCGATTTCGACGCGGTGCTGCGCACCTGGCGCGACTATCACGCCGCTCACGGACGCGGCTACTTCACGCTCGATCTCGGCTTCCTCGGCGCGCTCGCTCGCGCGGGCGTCGACGCCGACGTCATGGCCGGCGACGGCTACGCGACCGACGTCGACGATCCGGTCGATGCGCTCGGCGACGCACGGCGCGTGCTCTGGCGCATCCTCGTCGCGTGGCTCGCGGTGCTCGCGCTGATGGTGCTCGCCGGCTGGGTGACCTGAGCGGATTCTTCGCGCCGCCTCGGCACAACTTCGATTCTCTCCTCGCCGCTCTGCGCGTCCCGCGCGGCGCGCCTTCATGAGCGCCGGCGATGTCTCAATTTCCGCCGAACCGGCGTTCTTCGCACCGCCGTCGAAAAGGGAAAACGCAACGTTCTCCCGCCGCCGGCGCTCGCATCTCGAGAAGGATCGAAACACCCATGTTCAAACGCTTGCTCGTGTTCTTCTATGGCGTTCTCTGCTACGCCGTGTTCCTCCTGACGTTTCTCTACGCGATGGGCTTCGTCGCCAACGTGCTCGTGCCCTCGTCGATCGATTCGCCGCCGCGCGGCGGTTTCGTCGAGGGGCTCCTCGTCGATCTCGGCCTGCTGCTCGTGTTCGCGCTTCAGCACAGCATCATGGCGCGGCCCGCATTCAAGCGATGGTGGACGCGCTTCATTCCCGAGTCCGCCGAGCGCAGCACCTTCGTGCTCGCATCGAGCCTCGCGCTGATCGCGTTGTTCGCGTTCTGGCGGCCGCTCGGCGGCGTCGTTTGGTCGGTGACGAATCCGGTGCTGGCCGGCGTCCTCGACGCGCTCTGCGCGCTCGGCTTCCTGCTCGTGCTCGTCGCGACGCTGCTGATCAACCACTTCGACCTGTTCGGCCTGCGCCAGGTGTGGCTCTATCTGATCGGCAAACCGTACACGCCGATCGGATTCCGCACGCCCGGACTGTACCGACTCGTGCGCCATCCGCTCTACGTCGGATTCCTGCTCGCGTTCTGGTCGGCGCCGACAATGACGCTGGCGCATCTCGTATTCGCGCTCGCGACGACCGCGTACATTCTGATCGCGATCCAGCTCGAAGAGCACGATCTCGTCGAGAGCCTCGGCGAGCCGTATCGCGACTACAGGAAGCGCGTGTCGATGCTGGTGCCGTTCGCGCGCGGCCGCGTCGCTCGCACGGGGCGCGTAACGGCGAGCACGCCGGCAATGGGCAAGAGCTGATCGTTGCGCCCGCGGTCGCGGCTGCCGTCGAAGGAAGGGCGGCAGCCGCGGCCTTTTCAGCGCCGAGGGATCCGGATCATTCGAAGCCGTCGGCGAAGATCAGGTCGACTTCCATGCGCGCGACGACATTGTCCGAAACGGTGTCCGGGCTCGTTCCGCTCTGCACGATTCCTTCGGCGATGATCTGCGTGCCTTGCAGCGTAACGCCGGTGAAGAGCTCGTACGTTCCGCCGAAGGCATAGATCTGCTTGCCGAAATTGCCGAAGCCGTCGTCGAGCGTGCCGTCGGGCAGGAGGCGCAGCGCGAGGGAGCTTGCTTCGGTTCCGGATGAGGAGATGCCGCCGCCAACGACGACGAGGCGTCCCACGCTGTCCTCGACGACGCCCGTTGCGACGTCTGCACCGTTCGTGACGATATCGAACGGCACGACGACCTTGCCGCCGACGCCGAAACCGGGATCGGGCGAGCCGTCGGGCAGAAGGCGCGCGATCGCGAAGTCGTTGTTCGCCGTGCCCGAGCCCGTATCCGCCGCGCCGACCATCACGATCTTGCCGTCGCGCTGGCGGATCGTCTGGTACGAAAGATCGCTGTTCGTGTTGCCGAGGTCGAAACCGATCGTCGCGCGGCCGTCCGCGTCGAAGCTCGGGTCTAGCTGGCCGTTCGGCAGCAGGCGGGCGAGCGCGAAATCGAACGAGCCGGATGTGGTCTCCGCGACGCCGCCGAGGAGGATCTTCCCCGAGTCCTCGACGACGATCGAATCCGCCTGGTCGATGCTGCCCGTGCCCGGGAAACTAAAATCGATCGTGACGCGACCGGTTCCGTTGAACGTCGTGTCGCGCGTGCCGTCGGGCAACAGGCGCACGATCGCCATGTCGATTCCGGTGGCAGCCTCCGCCCAGCCGGCGACGAGGATCTTGTTGTCCGGCTGGAGAGCGACCGTGGCGGCGGTGTCGGAGAACGTGCCACCGACGTCGAACGGCACGATCGCCTTGCCGGTGCCGGCGCCGAACGTCGGGTCGAGCGAGCCGTCCGGCGTCAGCCGGGCGATCGCGAAATCGCTGCTGGAGCTCGTTTCGGAAGATGAGCCGATCGCGACGATCTTGCCGTCGGCCTGCAGCGCGAGCGCGTTGCAGCCTTCGTTGCGGCCGTCGAAATCGATCGTAACCTTGCCGTCGAAATCGAAATCCGTGTCGAGCGTGCCGTCGGGATTGAAGCGCGCCACGAAGAAATCGCCGCCCGACGCCCCTCCGCTGTCGAGCCGCGAGCAGATCAGGATCTTACCGTCCGGCTGCACGATCGGTTTCGGCGGCAGCTCGAAACCCGCCGTCGTGAGGCCGGTCAAAGCGAAGCCGAGCGTGCCGAAAGTCGGATCGAGATCGCCATCGGCGGCGATCGCGCCCTTGCACATCGCGAGTCCCGCGGCGAGCGCGAAGGCCGCCGATTTCGCGTGCGACGCCATTCCGTATGGACAATTGCGCATTTCCATTTCCCCCTTCGATTGGCTTTGCCGAGACCGGACGTTACGTAGAGAAACGCCGCTCCGCGGCGAACCGCGACACGACGATCCTGTGACGGACACGACACTTTCCCGCTGCAGATATGCAGGGAGAGTAGTGACGCGGGCTCCGGCCGGCTATCGGGTGGCGCGACCGGGCGACGTCGGAAACTGCCGATGCATCGCGTGCGATTTTTGCCAATATCCCGCAAGGATTGCCGGCGATCCGCCGGACCGCTGATCCTTGCAAGGACTATCTCGGGGCCGCATTCAGGCGGCGCAGGCGCGATCGTTCAGGTTCTTTTCGATCGCGCGCGCAAGCGATCGGCCGCCCCGCCGGTCATCAAGGCGACTCGACAAGTGCCGGAGACCCATGAAGACTCCTCGCGATTCCGCAACGATCGATCCCGTGCGACGCCAGCTTCTGCTCGGCGGCGCGACCGGCGCTGCCGTGCTCGGCCTCGGCTTCCTCGGCTGGAAGCGATTTCGCATCGAGCCCGCGGCTGCGGCCGTGCGCGAACATTTCGAGGTGATGCACACCGATGCCGAATGGCGCGCGCTGCTGACGCCGGATCAATACACCGTCCTGCGCCAGCAAGGGACCGAGCGCGCGTTCTCGAGCCCGCTCGATCACGAGAAGCGCAGCGGCACGTTCGCCTGCGCGGGCTGCGGCAATCCGCTGTACTCGTCGAAGACCAAATACGACAGCGGCACCGGCTGGCCGAGTTTCTGGAAGCCGTTGCCGGCTGCGGTCGGCGAGGAAAGCGACACGACGCTCGGCATGGTCCGCACCGAAATCCATTGCCGTCGCTGCGGCGGTCATCTCGGCCACGTGTTCGACGACGGGCCGCCGCCGACCGGACTTCGCTACTGCATGAACGGCATCGCGATGGCGTTCAAGGCCGATGCGTAGGAACGCGGCCGCATGACTCTCATCGTTCTCGCGTATCTCGGCGGCATCCTCACGATCCTGAGCCCCTGCATCCTGCCGGTGCTTCCGTTCGTGTTCGCGCGGGCCGGACAATCGTTCTCGC
>DASZWL010000097.1:0-4749 GCA_035546695.1 Rhodanobacteraceae bacterium
GCCAGTACGCCGGCTCGTGCTCGCTGCGCGCGAGCGCGACGCCGAGCGGCGACTCGCCGCTCGCGGCCGCGATCTCGGGACTCGCGCCGCCGCGGATCAGAAGGCGCAACAATGGGACGGCAATGCCGATGTCGTGCTTGATCGCGAAATGCAGCGGCGTGCAGCCGAGTGCGTCGCGCGCATTCGGATCGGCGCCGCGCGCGAGCAGCATTTGCGCGAGGCCGATGTCGCCGAGCGCCGACGCGGCGTGCAGCGCGGTCGTGTCGGCGAGCGTGGCGCCGCACCAGTCGCGCCCCCGCTCGATCAGATCGAGCGCGAGCGCGCGGATCGACGCGCCGGGTTCGCCGCGCGGAGCCGACGCGAGCACGCGCGCGACGATGCCGCTGCCGCCGATCGGCGTGCCGTGCGCGACGAGATCGATCACGCCCGGCGCGCTGCCCGGAAGGATGTCGATCAGCGCGTCGGCGAGCAGGCGACCGTCACCGAGACGCGTCTCGCCGCCGAGACCGTGATTCAGGAGCCAATGGCGCGCTTCGCCGGTCGGCAGCTTCGCGAGCGCGAGATAGAGATCGGCCAGCGCCGATGCGGGCCACTCGCGCACGACGTGCGCGAATTCGGCGACGACATTCCAGTGGCCGAAGCGCAGCGCGTCGAGCAGGTGATCGGCGTTCGCGTTCTGCGCGCTCGCCGCGTCGCTCGCGAGCGTGCTCGGCAGCGGATAGGCCGGATCAAGCAGCGCGACGATGTGCCAGCGCCCCGATGCCGCGGCGTGGTCGAGCGCGCGCTTGCCGTCGGCCGCGACGAGCGCACGATCGGCGCCGAGCGTGAGCAGCGCGCGCACGGTTTCCTCGTTCGCGTTGCGCGACTGGCAGGCGACGATCAGCGCGCTGCGGCCTTCGGCGTCGGCGAGATCGACATCGACCTTGCGCTTGCCGAGCGCGTGCACGACACCGACCGCGCCCGAACGCGCGGCTTCGATCAGCGCCGTCGTGCCGCGCGGATCGGCGAGATTCGGATCGGCGCCGGCCGCGAGCAATGCCTCGGCGATGCGCACGTGTCCCGCGAGCGCAGCCGCCATCAGCGCCGTGCGCTCCATCGCGCCGCGCGCATTCGTGTTCGCCTTGTGCTTCAGGAGCGCCTTGACGCCGCGCGCGTCGTCTTCGTCGATGCCGGCCGCGAGCAGCAGTGCGGGCTGCGCGCGCGGCACTTCGTTCTTCGCGCCGCGATCGAGAAGGAATTCGGCGACGTTCCAGCTTGCGCTCGCGCAGGCGACGCCGAGCGCGGTCAGGCCTTCGCGGTTCACCGCATCGATGTCGGCGCCGGCGTCGAGCAGCAAGGCCGCGACGATCGGCTCGGCGCAGCGCGCGGCATGGTGCAGCGGCGTGTTGCCGTCGGCGCCGGCGACGCGCGGATCGGCGCCGTTCGAGAGCAGCGTCATCACGGCGTCGGGACGGCCTTCGTAACTGTCGCGCGTCGCGGCGATCAGCGGCGTCAACGCTCCGTTCGAGCGGTTCACGTCGACGCCTTTCGCGATCAGGCCGCGCAGCAGTCGGAGATCAGGCAGCGTGACGGCGATGATCAGCGCGCTGCGCTGATCACGTTGATCGGGGCCCGGCGCCGCGTTCGGATCGCTGCCGCGATCGAGTGCGGCGAGCGCGAGATCGATCTGGCCGGATCGCGCGGCGCAGAGCAGCGTCGCGTCGAGATCGGAGCGATCGATGCCGGCCGCGATCGCACTCGCCTCGGCGGCTTCGTCGCGCTGCTTGCGGCTTTCGCGATGCCGCGAGCGCCGCGCGTCGGCGAGCACGGCGCGCAGGCTGCGATTGACGAGCACGAGATGCGCGAGCGGAACGAGCAGCACCGCATAGAGCACGATCGCGACGACGCGGATCTCGCTCGGGAAATACGCACCGAGCCCCGCGAGTGCGAGCGCGCCGGTCGCGAGCGCGAGCAGCGCGAGCGCGCTTGGGAGTCCGTACGCGAAGAACACGTCGTGCGCGCCGGTGACGTGACGCGCGAACGCGAGCGAGCGTCGCAGGGCGCCGAGAAGCCACGAACCTTGCTCTTCGCTCGGAAACGCGTCGTCCCAGATGAACGGAAGCGCGAAAGCCGGCCAGAGCCGCCACAGCGCGAACAGCGCGATGGCGAGCGCGATCGACAGCGTCAGCGCGGCCGGCAGCGAGCCGTCGCGCGCGAGCCACCACGCGGGGCCGATCGCGAGCGCGGCGACGGCGGCGGTGTAAGCCGTCAGCAGGACGAAATAGGCGAGCCCACGGCGCGCGATGCTCTGGCCGAAGCTCGCTTCCATGCCGAAGCCGAGCGCGCGGCAGATGCCGGTCATCGCGAGCGTGTTGCCGACGAGAAACAGCACGAGCGTCAGCGGATGCTGCGCGGGCGCTGCGAGCGCGAACGCGAGCCACGCCGGAAGCAGATGCCGGATCGAGCGTGAGAATGATTGCAATCGAGGTACTGCGGTCTTCGGCATGCCGGCCTGTCGCTCGCGGTCCGCGGCGGGCCGAGTATATCGGCGCGTCACGCGTTTGCCGCTAATCGGGAGTTAATTCCGCCGGCGGCGCGCGGAGGCGGCCGTTCCGCGACATCGCGAGGATGCGGCCTTGCGCTTCGGCGGGCGGCTTGCCGATGTGAACGCGGCCGCCGAATTGCGTGCCGCGATAAGCGTCGACGCCTTGCAGCAGGCGGCCGGGCAGCCACGCGTCGCGTGCGTCGGCGGCGACGACATACAGTGGCGCTGACGAGTCGTGCAGCGTGGCGAGGAGATCGTCGCAGAGATGGCGTTGAATGGAGCCGATCGCATGCATGCGCGACATCACGGCGAAGCCGTGCATGATCGCGATCGCTGCGAGCGTCAGCATCGCGATTCGCGCGCGCGGACCGAGCAAGGACCATGTGCCGGCGACGATCCCGACGCCGATCGCGGAGGCGAGATAGGCATACTGGTTGTATGCGGTTCCGAGCACGAGCACCGGCGCGAGAGCGACTACGTAGGCGACGAGCCACGCGATCGGACGACGCCATCCGGCGGTTGCGAGCGCGATGAGCAGGATTGCGACGCAAGACGCCGCGGCCGCGAGGCGGGCCGGGCTCTTCGTCAGCAATGGGCCGACCTCGAGCAGCGGCGGCATGAACGGAAACAGAAGGTAATCGGCGAGACGCGCCGGGATATGCGCGAGCGACCACGCGTAGGCGGGATCGATCTGCGCGCTGTTGGCCAATATCGGCAGGCGTATCGCGAGATACGCGAGCGTGACGATCGCGGCAGGGGTGACGGCTGCCGCGGCTTTGCGCGGCGCGGTCTCTTTCGGAATCGCAAGCAGCAACAGCGCCGGAAGCACGACGGCGGATTCCTTGCAGAGAAGCGCCACCGCGACGAGGAGGCCGCTCGCGATCGCGCCGGCGACGAAGTATTCGCGTTGCGCGGATTCGAGCGTGCAACGCAGGATGCAGAATGCCGCGAGTCCGAATCCGAGCGTCAGGAGATCGGCGAGCGTTCCGGTCCAGCCGTGAACGTAGACGACGAACGGCGTCAGCATGAACACGATCGCTGCGACGTAGGCGATGCGTGTTGAAACTCGCAAGTTCGCGAGCGCGAGCGCGAGCAGCCAGCCGTTCAGCGTTCCAAGCAGCACGAACACGAGGTGCATCAGCGGCGCCGACGCACCGAACGCGCGCGCGAGCACGAGCCAGAGATTGAAGCTCAGCGGGCGGTACTGGAGCGGCGCGACGTCGCGCCACGATACCCATGGCAGCGCGCCCCAAGGTACGTCGGCGCGCGCGAGCCACTCGAGCTCGTCATGGCTGAAATAGCCGGGATTCAGGACGAGCGGCAACTGCAGCACCAGCAGCAAAAGCGGCAGCGGTATGCGCAAACGGCTCATTCGTGAATGCGCAGCGACAGCGGAATGAACGGACATCGCGGGACCGCGAATCGGTGTTGCGCCAACGAAGGAAAAACGCAAAGAAAAAGCCTCCGCAGCGCGTGCTGCGGAGGCTTCGATGAGGCCCCTGGCGATGACCTACTCTTGCATGGCTTAAGCCACACTACCATCGGCGCTGGTGCGTTTCACTTCCGAGTTCGGGATGGGATCGGGTGGGACCACACCGCTAAGGTCGCCAGGGAACTGGTGAGAGTCGCGCTCATACCTCCAGCGCGGTCTCTGCATTGGGACTTGGGACGTAACAGAGCATTTGGTGCTGCCTCCAAACTTTCGTTGAGGCGACCTATTCTCTAGGTCTGCTGGTGCTCTTCTGAGATTCTCGGCCGTGAATGGCCGAATTTGCTCTCGCAGAGGACCTGCGTTTAGTAAACAAGCGAAGCAACTTGGAGTTATATGATCAAGCCGCACGGATCATTAGTATCGGTTAGCTCGGCATTACTGCGATACACACCCGACCTATCAACCACGTAGTCTACATGGGTCCTTCAGGGGGCTTGTGCCCCGGGAGATCTCATCTTGAGGCGCGCTTCCCGCTTAGATGCTTTCAGCGGTTATCGCTTCCGAACGTAGCTACCCGGCAATGCCACTGGCGTGACAACCGGAACACCAGGGGTTCGTCCACTCCGGTCCTCTCGTACTAGGAGCAGCCCCTCTCAAATCTCCAACGCCCACGACAGATAGGGACCGAACTGTCTCACGACGTTCTGAACCCAGCTCGCGTACCACTTTAAATGGCGAACAGCCATACCCTTGGGACCGGCTACAGCCCCAGGATGTGATGAGCCGACATCGA
>DASZWL010000098.1:0-12687 GCA_035546695.1 Rhodanobacteraceae bacterium
CGAAGGCTCGAACGACGAGGCCGACAGCTTTCCGCCGCTCGCGATCGTCGCGAACGCGCAGAAATACGAGGGCCGCTTCGCCGATTCGGAAGCTTCGTTCCGCGCGCTGCTCGCTCTCCAGAGCAAGGCGGACCCGCCGGACTCGGTGTGGCTCAACGAGAATCGCCTGGCGTTCGCCGAGCTCCTGCGCTGGATGGGACGCGGTGCGGATGTGCGCGCGGAGATCGATCGCGTGCTCGCAAGCCTGCCGCCGGGAGACGGCGTCGATCGCGCCGAAGCGCTCGCGCAATCGGCGCTCGCCGCCGAGGATGCCGGCGACGGCGCAAAGAGCCTGTCGGACGCGACAGCGGCCGTCGCGATGGCGCGCAAAGCCGTACCGGACGGAAACTACCGGCTCGCGAAGCCGCTGATCGCGCTGGCGCGTGCGAAATCGTCAGCAGGCGATGCAGCCGGCGCATTGCCGCTGATCGACGAGGCGCTGCGCGTGCTGCAGCCGATCCGCGCCGACGACGATCCGCGTATGATCGAAGCGAAGGCCGTGAAGGTCGAAATCCTCGAAGCGATGCATCAGGACGAAGCAGCGCGTGCGCTCCGCTCGGCGATCGCATCCGTGCCGTCGACACCGGCCATCGCCGCCGTGACGGCGCGCCTCGCGGCCGCGCCGGCGCATTGACGCGAACCTTCGCGCGCTTCGCGCTATGCGTGCGGTTCTCCGCTCGCGATTCGCGATTTGCTGTGCGGATTGAGACATTTCCCTCACGAATCGCCGGAACCCGCGCGCTAGACTCGGCCGTCCGGCGCAGGGGGAACGATGCGAGCCGTCCGGTATGCCGCGCTGCTGATCGTTCTCGCGTCGTGCGTGAACGCGGGCGAGCTCGTCGTCGACGTCGACGACGGTCACGGCGCGCCCGCGAGCGATGCGGTCGTCACGTTGCGCAAGGACGGCGAGACGCAGGAACAGCACGCGCCGATCGCGAAGGTCATCGACCAGCGCGACGAGGTCTTCGTTCCGTATGTCGAGATTTTTCGGCCGGGCGACGAAGTCGTGTTCCGCAACAGCGATCGCACGCGCCATCACGTCTATTCGTTCGCGGCGGCGAAGAGCTTCGAGTTCGTCATCGCGCCCGGTGCGAGCTCGCCGCCGGTGACGCTTGACCGGACCGGCGAGATCCCGGTCGGCTGCAACATCCACGACCGGATGATCACGCATCTCTTCGTCTCCGACGCGCCGTGGATCGCGCGCTCGGACGCCGACGGCCGCGCGCTGTTCGATCATCTGCCGGCCGGCAACTACGACGTCGAGGTCTGGCATCCGCAGCTCCGGCCCGGGCGCCCCGCGCCGCATCGAACGATCGAGATCGGCAGCGCGCCGGAGCACATCTCGTTCTCGCTCGCTCTGCTGCCCGATCCGCGCGAGACCGGCGATCGCAGCCGTTACTAGCGCGATGAGCTTCCGGCTCCGTCTCTCTTTTTTGTTCGTCGCGACGCTCGTCGTCGTGCAGGTGTTCACGGCGATCCTGATCTACGCCGCCGCGCGCCGCGCGTTCATCGCCGAGGGCGAGCGCCAGCTCGCCGCGGGAGCGAGCGCGGTCGCACGGCAGCTCGACGACATCTCGAGCCGCGTCGCCGACAACGTGCACGTGCTCTCGCTCGACTTCGCGTTGCGCTCGGCGATCGCGCAGCACGACCAGAGCACGGTGCTGTCTGCGCTGCGCAATCACGGACGCCGCATCGGAGCCGAGCGCATGCTGCTGATCGGTCTCGACGGCAGGATCCGTTCCGATACGTCCGGCACTGCCGTCGAGGGTGCGGAATTTCCGTTTCCGGATCTCGCTGATGCGGCGCTCGATCGCGTCGCCGCGGCCGTCGTCGCGATGGACGGCAAGGCGTACTGGATGATCGTCGTGCCCGTCTACGCGCCCGAGCCGATCGCGCTGATCGCGGCCGGCATCCCGGTCGACAGCGCGCTGCTGACGCGGCTCCAGCAGCTTTCGGCATTGCCGCACACGATCGAGCTCGTGACCGAAACCGCTGCGGGACGCTGGATCGGCATCGCGCGCGGCGCGGGCTCGGTCGAGCTGATGCCGGCGCTCGCCGCGAAGCGAAGCGGTCTGCCGCTGAAACCGACGCTGACGTCCGCCGGCGGACGCGAGTACGTCGCGCTCGCGACGCGTCTTCGCGAATCGCAGCGGAGCGCTCCGGTCGCGGCCGTGCTCGGCTATTCGCTCGACGACGCGCTCGGTCCGTATCGAGCCGTCGCGCTCGCGTGGGCGAGCCTCGTCGCGCTCGGCCTTGCGGTCGGTCTCATAGGCGCGATGCTGATCGCGCGCAGCGTCGCGCAGCCGATCGAAACGCTCGCAGCGAGCGCGCGTCGCGTCGAATCGGGCGACTACGGCGTGCCGGCGCTGACCGACGGCAGCGGCGAGATCGGACAGCTCGCGACCGCGTTCGGCCACATGACGCAGGCGATCGCCGAACGCGAGGAACGCATCCGCCATCAGGCAGAACACGACGCCGTGACGGGATTGCCGAACCGGCCGGCGGCCGAGGATGCGATCCGGAGCGCACTTGCCGTCGTGCGCGGCTCGAGCGGAGCGTTGCTGATGATCGGCCTCGCGCGCGTGCCCGAGATCATCCGGACGATGGGGCATTCGATCTGCGATCGCGTCGTGCGCGAGGCCGGCGCGCGTCTCGCGCCGTTCGCGTCGCGCGGATTCGTCGCGCGCGCGACGGACGCGCAGTTCTCGGTCTGGCTCGAGCGCACCGGAAAATCCGATGCGATCGCGGTCGCATTCCGCATCCTCGACGCGCTCGGCGTTCCGTATCAGGAAGCCGATCTCTCGATCGACATGGGCCCGGCGATCGGCATCGCGCTCTCGCCTCTGCACGGCAATGAAGCCAGCACGCTGTTGCGCCGCGCCGAGGTCGCATTGATCGGCTCGCTCGATTCAGCCGATCCCGTCTCCGTCTACGATCCCGCGACCGATCCGCACCGGCCCGAACGGCTGACGCTGATGAGCGACCTGCGCGAGGCGCTCGATCGCGGCGGACTCGTGCTTCACTATCAGCCGAAGCTCGATCTCGCGACGCTGCGCGTCGACAGCGTCGAAGCGCTCGTGCGCTGGAATCACGCGCAGCGCGGCAGCGTTCCGCCGGATACGTTCATCGCGCTCGCCGAGAAGACCGGCAATATCCGACGCCTGACGCGATGGGTGCTCGCCGCCGGCATCGCGCAGGCGCAGGAATGGGCTTTGCGAGGACATGCGCTGCGCGTCGCCGTCAACATCTCCGCGCGCGATCTCGACGATGCGGAGCTGCCGCGGCGCATTGGCGATCTCCTGTCGCTGCACGGTGTCGAGCCGCACGGCATCGTGCTGGAGCTGACCGAAAGCGCGGTCATGAGCGAGCCCGAAGCCGCGGTCGGAATGCTGAAGCGGCTCGCCGACATGGGCATCGATCTCGCGATCGACGACTTCGGCGTCGGCCAATCCTCGCTCGCTTACCTGCGCCGGCTGCCGGTGCGCGAGATCAAGATCGATCGCCTGTTCACGCAGCGGCTCGGCGAGGACGCCGGCGATCGCACGCTCGTGCGCTCGATCGTCGAGCTCGGCCATCGGCTCGGCTATCGCGTCACCGCCGAAGGCATCGAGACCGAAGCCGCGCTCGACTATCTTCGCGAGATCGGCTGCGATCACGCGCAGGGTTTTCACATCGCGCGGGCGCTTGCACCAGAAGCCGTCGAGCTGCTTTTCTCGCGCGATTTCGCGCGCGCGGGAACGAAGACGTGAGACGCGCCATTGCGCTGGCCGCGCTCGCGTGCGTCGGCATGCGTTGCGCGGCCGCGCAGGATTTCGACGCGCACGGATATCTCGACTGCCGCCTGATCGCTCGCGCCGACGAGCGGAGCTGGGCCGACGGCGGACTCGGCAAAACGCGCTTCGGCGGTGGAGGAACGACGGCGACGTGCGTGCAGGCCGCCGTCGTCGCGACGGCGCAACTGACTCCCGCGCTGCTCGCGCTCGCCGACGTGCAATATCAGACGACGGACAAGAACGCGTTCTCGGCGCTCGAAGCGTATCTTCGCTATCGCCCGGTTTCGACGACGCCGCTGCGCTGGTCGGTCAAGCTCGGCGAGTTCTTCATGCCGGTTTCGCTCGAGAACGACGCGATCGGATGGACGAGCCCGTGGACGCTGACGCCGTCGGCGATCGACGGATGGATCGGCGAGGAGCTGCGCACGATCGGCGCCGAAGCGCGCATCGAATGGCGCGGAGCTGCGCAAACGTTCGAAGGCGTCGCCGCGCTCGTACGCGAGAACGATCCCGCCGGCGAGCTGCTCGCGGCGCGCGGCTGGGCGCTCGCTGATCTCACGTCCGGCATCGGCAGCCGCGTGCGCGAGCCCGACATCTACGCGATCGACAACGGCGACGCGGTTCCGCTCCGCTTCGATCCGTTCCTCGAGAACGACGGGCGCACTGGCTGGTACGCCGGCGCGAGCTGGCGCGCGACCGGTCTCGGCCGCGTCGCAGTGCTGCGTTACGACAACGAGGCCGATCCCTCGACGCACAGCGGCGGCGCCTCGCCGGTCTTCAGCTGGCACACGGAATTCTGGAGCAGCGGCGCCGAGCTCGATATCGGCGACGTCGTGCTGCTCGGCCAGGCGATGAGCGGCTCGACGGAAATCGCGCCGTCGCCGCATTTCCGCACGACGACCGATTTCCGCGCCGCGTATCTCCTCGCCGGCTGGAACCGCGGCGTGCTGCGGCCCGCGATCCGCGTCGATGTTTTCTCGACCGATCAGCTGCCGCGCTCGATCGAAGAGCGCGTTCGAGAGCACGGTGAAGCGGCGACGTTCGCGCTCAACTGGCGCCCGCGCGAATGGCTGCGCGTGACCGGCGAAGCGCTCTTCGTCCGCAGCACGCGCAACGCGCGCATCGAGGAAGGCATCGCGTCACTGCAGAACGACCGCCAGCTGCAAATCAGCGCGCGACTGTTGTTCTGAGACGAAGGTGATGAACGGCGGGGGCCCGGAAACCGCTCAGTCCGCGGATTCGGTCTCGCGCGCGGCGGCGCGTTCGGCGGCGGCGCGCAGGGCGGCCTGATCGAGCAGCGATTCGTCCGTGATCGAGCGGCGGCGCTTGCGCACGATCGCGGCGATGAGCTCCGCCGCGCGCTGGCGGCGCTGCTCGCTGAAAAGCTCTTCGCTGGTCTTCGACTGCGTCATCGTTGATCACCGAGGCTGTCGCATGCGGCCGGAAGCACCGGACGCGTGCGTATTGTCGCCGTGTCCGTCGCAAAGGTCGAGACTTGACCGACGCGTTTTCGTGATCGGGTTTGCAATACCCCGAATTTACACGCGCCGTCGACGAACATGAACCGCCCGAAATCCGCCCGCGGCCGGTCGCGGCTTCGCCTGCGCCGGCCGGCGCAATGTCCGCCGGTTCGGACATCGGAGGAAGCCGGATGGCTCGCCTGTTTCAGGGTTCGACGTCGAAAGTGCTCGGCATCGCGATGCTCGCGCTGCTGATGCTGATACCGCTCGCGCAAGTCGACGGGCTCGTCACCGAGCGCGCGGATCGAGCGCGCGCGGCGACGGCCTCGATCGCCTCGCGATGGGGCGCGGCGCAATTCGTCGGCGCACCGATGCTGGTCGTGCCGGTCGTCCGCGAGGAAGTCAGCGAGCGCTGGGTCGACGCGAAGCACGCCGTGCGCGAGACGAGCCGCGTCGAAACGCGCGAATATCTTCTCGCCGGACACGCGGCGATCGAAGCGAAGCTCGCGCCGGATGTCCGCAGCTACGGCATCTATCGCAGCATCGTCTACCTTGCCGAGATCACGATCGACGGAAATTTCGACGCGGCCGACCTCAAGACGCTCTTCGCCGATGGTGGTCGGCCGCAGTGGGATCACGCCGAGCTGCGACTTGCGGTCGCCGACGTGCGCGGCATCCGGCGGCTGTCGGAAGTCCGGCTCGGCGCGCACGAGTCCGCATTCGTCGCGGGAACCGGAACGATCGGCGACATGACGACGATCGGCGCGGCCACTCCGATCGATCCCGACGCGATCGGCGCGTCGGTTCCGTTCTCGCTGTCGCTGACGCTCGCCGGCACGGAGCGTTTCACCGCGCTGCCGCTCGCGCGCGATACGCGCCTGCACGCGACGAGCACGTGGTCCGATCCCGGATTCGACGGCGCGTTCCTGCCGGCCGCACGGCGTGTCGATGCGTCCGGTTTCGAAGCGGAATGGCAGGTGCTCGACGTCAACCGGCGCTTCGCGCAGCACTGGCGCGAGCGCGAGCCGCCGGCGTCGCTCACGGATTCCGCATTCGGCATCACGCTGACGCAGCCGGTCGACGCGTATCTCCAGAACGTGCGCGCCGGAAAGTACGGCGTGCTGTTCATCGCGTTCACGTTCGTCGCGTTCTTTTTGTTCGAAGTGCTGCGCCGGCTGCGCGTGCATCCCGTGCAGTATCTCCTGATCGGGCTTGCGCTCTGCACGTTCTACGTCGTGCTGCTCGCGCTGTCGGAGCAGATCGGCTTCGCGCCGGCGTACGCGATCGCCGCAGTCGCGGTCGCGCTGATCGTCGGCGGCTACTCGGCCGCGGTGCTCGCGACGCGCCGGGCCGGCGCCGCGCTCGGCGCGTTGCTGATGCTGATCTACGCGCTGCTCTACGGCCTCATCGTCAGCGAGGATTACGCGTTGATGATGGGATCGCTCGCGCTGCTCGGCGCGGTCGCGGCGCTGATGTATCTCACGCGTCGTGTCGACTGGTACGCGCTCTCGGCGACGTCGCGATGAGTGCGATTCCTGCGCAGGCCGGCCGTTCGGCCGGCTTGGGCGGATCGACTTCATCAGCGCGTTTCGCGCGATGCGCGCTCGGCGTCGAGCAGCGTGCGCTTGCGCTCGACGCCCCAGCGATAGCCGCCGAGCTCGCCGTTGCCGCGGATCACGCGATGGCACGGAATCGCGAGCGCGACCGGATTGCTCGCACAGGCCTGCGCGACGGCGCGCGCGGCGGTCGGCCGGCCGATGCCGCGCGCGACTTCGGCATACGACTCGACGTGACCTCGCGGAATCGTCTGCAGATACCGCCAGACGCGCATCTGGAACGCCGTGCCGCGCACGTCGAGCGGCAGGTCGAGCGAGGTCGCGGAGCCTTCGAGATAGTCGCCGAGCGCTCGCATCCAGGTCGCGAACGTCGCGGCCTGCGACTTCGGCATCGGCGCGAGCGCCGCGTTCGGATATTCATCGCCGAGCCGGCGAAGCAGCGCATCCTCGCTGTCGCCGAACTGGATGAAGCAGATACCGCGGTCGGTCGCGCCGATCATCAGCGATCCGAGCGGCGTCGTTGCCGTCGCGTGCGAGATCGCGACGCCGCGCCCGCCGTCGCGATACTGCGCCGGCGTCATGCCGAGGCGTGTATCGACGCGTTCGTAGACGCGGCTCGACGAGCCGAAGCCGGCGTCGTAGATCGCGTCCGTCACGCTGCGTGCCGATTTGAGTCCCTTCTTCAGCGCGCGCACGCGTTCGGCTTCGTGGAATTCCTTCGGCGTGAGGCCGACGCTCGCCTTGAAGCGGCGCTGGAAATGGAACGGGCTCATGCCGACCGCGTCGGCGAGCGCTTTCAGCGTCAGCGGATTTTCTGCGTGACGCACGATGAGATCGCACGCGTTGCGGATGCGCGGATCGACGGTGCTCGATGCTTGGGCTTCGTCCGGACGGCAGCGTCGGCACGGCCGAAGACCGGCACGCTCGGCCTCGGCTGGCGAGGCGAAGAAGCGCACGTTTTTTCGCAGCGGCTTTCGCGACGCGCACGACGGGCGGCAATAGACGCCGGTCGTCAAGACGCCGTAGACGAACTCGCCGTCCTTCGATGCATCGCGTGTTTCGACGGCGTTCCAGCGGATATCGGGTTCATGGTTCATGACGGACCTCCTTCGGGTTCGGCGCAGTAAACCGCGCCGCCCGAAACCGGGCCATCCGCTTCTTGCGCGGCAATCCGGCGAGATCGGAAGCAAGAAACGGATAGGCGAGGACCACGGCGCCGAAGATGATGCCGCCCACCCGATCGCGCAAGGAGTCATCGCATGTTGACGTTGTTCGATTATCTGCCTTCGCAGAACGCATGGAAGGTCCGCCAGATCCTGAAACACGTGCAGCGGCCGTATCGCACCGAGTACGTCGGCATCTTCGAAGGCGAAGGCCAGCGGCCCGATTATCTCGCGATCAATCCGACAGGCGCCGTTCCAGCGATCCGGCTCGACGACGGCCGCGTGCTCGCCGAATCCAATGCAATCCTGGCGTTTCTCGCCGATGGCACGCCGTATCTTCCCGCGGACGGATTCGGCCGCGCGAAGGTGCTGCAATGGCTCTCGTTCGAGGGCAACTACGTCGAGCCCGCGATCGGAACGCTGCGGCACTGGATCATGACCGGCAAGGCCGAGCGGCGGCCGCGCGATCTCGTCGAGTCGCGGCGCGCGGCGTCGCTGAAAGCGCTCCGCATTCTCGATCGCGAGCTCAAGTCGCGACCGTTCGTCGCGGGCGATGCGTACACGATCGCCGACATCTCGCTCTTCGCCTACACGAGTCGCGCCGGCGAGGCGGAGCTGCCGCTCGGCGACTTCGCGAACGTCGGCGCATGGATCGAGCGCGTCGAAACGCGGCCGGGGTTTCTTGCGGAGATGTTTCCGTATTCGATCGATCCGCATTCGGGCCGCGAGCTTCCCTGATCGTCGTTCCCGCGAAAGCGGGAACCTGGCGCCTCGACTCCAGCCACCGAAGGCGCTGGGTTCTTCGCTTTACTCGCGCTCCGCGCTCGCCCTCGGGCCAGTTCCTGTTCGCTCGCAGTCGCGGAGCGACGAAGGTCGGGCGCAACCCGATAGAATCGCGCGATGAACCTGCTCGCGATCGAAACGGCGACCGAATGCTGCGGGGTTGCGCTGCTCGTCGGCGATACGCTGTTCGAACGCAGCGAGATCGCTCCGCGCCGCCACGCCGAGCTCGTGCTGCCGATGTGCGAGGACGTGCTCGCCGAAGCGGCGATTCGCCGTCGCGATCTCGACGTCGTCGCGGTCGGCCGCGGACCCGGCGCGTTCACCGGCGTCCGACTTGCGATCTCGGCCGCGCAGGGCATCGCGCTCGCGCTCGCGATTCCGGTCGTGCCGATTTCCTCGCTCGCCGCGCTCGCGATGCAGGCGCCGGACGACGGGCTCGACATCCTCGCCGTCATCGACGCGCGCATGGGCGAGGTCTATGCCGGACGATTCCGTCGTGTCGGCGGGCTCGTCGAGGCGATCGGCGAGGAAACCGTCGGCCCGGCCAATGCGCTCGCCGCGAGCGGCCATACTCCGCTGAACGTCATCGGCACGGGCTGGTCGAGCTATCGCGATGCGATCGCGAGAATCCTGCCTTCGCCGCCGCGCTGGGCCGAAGGCGATCGCTATCCCCAAGCCGCCGACATCGCGCGGCTCGCGGCGCCAATCGCCGCTGCCGCCGGCGGAATCCCGGCCGATCGCGTGCAGCCGGTGTATCTGCGCGACAAGGTTGCGCTGACGCTTGCCGAGCAGCGGCGTTGAGCATTCGCGTCGCGAAACGGAAATGCGGCGAGCCGACGTGCAAGTTCCGCACGCAGGCTCTCAGTGCAACAGCAGCAGTGTCGACAATCCCAGAAACGACGCGAACCCGCAGCAATCCGTCACCGTCGTCAGGATCACGCCGCCGGCGAGCGCGGGGTCGATCGACATGCGCCGCAGGATCAGCGGAATCGCCACGCCGGCGAGCGCGGCGGCGAGGAGGTTGATGATCATCGCCGAGCCGAACGCGAGCGCGAGCAGCGTGTTGCGGTAGACGACGAACGCGGTACCGCCGACGACGACGGCCCAGAGAAGACCGTTCAGGACCGCGACGAAGATCTCCTTGCGCAGGAGCGGCAGCGAGTTCGAATAGCCGACCTGCCCGAGCGCGAGCGCGCGGACCATCAGCGTCAGCACCTGCGTGCCGGCGATGCCGCCCATGCTCGCGACGATCGGCATCAGCACGGCGACCGCGACGACTTTCGCGATCACGGTCTCGAAGTTGCCGATGACCCACGAGGCGAGGAACGCGGTCAGAAGGTTGATGCCGAGCCAGATCGCACGCCGCCGTGCCGCGCGCGGCACCGGCGAGAAGAGGTCTTCGTCCTCGTCGAGGCCTGCCGCGCTCATCGCGCGGTGCTCGGCCTGCTCGCGGATGATGTCGATGACATCGTCGACCGTGATGCGGCCGAGCAGCACGTTGTTGTCGTCGACGACCGGCGCCGAGACCCAGTCGTGGTCGGCGAACTGCTGCGCGACCTCGGCGACCGGCGTATGCGCGTCGATCGCGGGCTGCTCGATGTCCATGAGCTGGTTCACCGGGCGCGACGGATCGGAAATCAGGAGCTGCGCGAACGCGATGCGGCCCTGATACTGCCGGCGCCGGTTGACGACGTAGAGATGATGCGACTGCTCCGGCAGCTCGCCGCGCTGGCGGAGATAGCGCAGGACGACGTCGACCGTGACGTCGGCGCGCACGGTCACGAGATCGGGATTCAGCAGGCGCCCGGCCGTGTCCTCCTCGTACGTCAGCATGTGCTCGAGGCGCTCGCGGTCCTCGCGCTCCATCGACTTCAGCACTTCGTCGGCGATCGTATCGGGCAGATCGCCCATGAGCTCGGCGAGATCGTCGATATCGAGCGTCTCGGCGGCGGCGACGATCTCGTCCGGATCCATCGCTTTCAGAAGATCCTCGCGCACGTCGTCGCCGACGTGGACGAGGATCTCGCCGTCGTCCTCGGGATCGGTCAGGCCCCAGACGATCGCACGCTGATCCGGCGGCAGCGATTCGAGCAGGTTGCCGATTTCCGCCGGCGCGAGCGTGTTGACGAGCCGCTTGACGGCGCCGAGCCGGCCCGAGCCGATCGCTTCGGCGAGGAGGCGCAGCTGGCGCGCGGTCTTTTCGGGACGGGTCGTGTCGGCCACGGTGCTCGATGCGTCAGGGCGTGATCGCGGGTCCGATCACGCACGCATCGTAATCGTTCAGGCGCTCGCAGCGCGCCTCGGGCGCGCCGCGCAGGAACGCGGCCTTCCAGGCGGCGCCGACGACGTAGAGATCGTCCGCCGACCACTCGCCGGCGCGAAGCTCTTTTCCGAGCGATTCGCAATAGCGTCCGGTCGCGCGCATGTCCCAGCGCGCGAGATAGCCGGCATTGACCGTGAGGCGCTGCTCGGCCGCGAGCAGCACGAACGGCAGGTACGGACCGGCCGCCGATCCGCAGGCCGAAGGCGGCAACAACGTCAGGTGCTTGCGTCCCGCGGCGAGATCGCGCCAGCGCGGATCGTCGAGCAGCGTCCCGGCCGGTGCATCGTTCGCGCTCAGGCGCAGGCGCGCGGTGCGCGCGTGCGTGTCCGAGAAATCGGCGATCTGCACGATGAGCACGACGGCGAGCACGGCCGCCGCGACGCTCGCTCCGAGCCGGTACGTGGCGCGCACGACGATCCACAGCATGAGCGCGTAATACGGCACCCAGACGAAGCGTCCGGAAGATCGGAAAAGACCGAGGACCGGTCCGCGGATCGGCGCATCGAGCAACACGTGGGGTCCGATCGCGACGACGCCGCCGGCCGCGAACAAGAAGAGTGCTGCCGCGACGACGGCGAGCGGCAAGCTCGCGCGATCGATGCCGTCGCGAAAGCGATTGCGGGCGAGATCGAGGAGCACGACGAGGCCGAGCACGATCATGCCGACGCCGAGATAAGCGAATCCCTCGTATTGGCCGGGAAGGATGCCGATGTCCGGCAGCCATCGCGAGAAATGCATCGGATCGACGAGCGAGGCGAGGTTCGTCGAATACTTTCCGTATGCGACGCCGCCGGCGGCGTCGCGCGCCGGAATGATCATCGAGCCGCTCGCCCACCATGCGAGGAAGCTGATCGCGATCGATCCCGCGAATGCCGCCAGCGCACTGCGCGACGAAGCGTCGCGGTCGATGCGCGCGCTCTTCCACCCGAATGCCGCCTGGATCGCGAGCGTCATCGCCGCGAGATACGGATGAACGAGTGCCGCGATCGCCGCGAGCAGCCACCATGGCAGCGCCTGCAGGGCGATCGTTCGCAAGCGCTGCTCGCGGAAATACAGCCAGAACGCCGCCAGTACGAGCCAGTGCGCCGTCAGCGTATCGTGGCCGATGCGGCTGAGCAGCACCGGCGCGAACACGAACAGCGCCGACGCAATCAGCACGATCGCGGGCTCGCGCCGGAAGCGCGCGACGAGCAGCGCGGCGAATCCGCCTTGCAGCGCGCAACTCGTCGCGAGCCAGAATCCGATGTACTGGAACGGCTCGGGCAGCCACGCCGAGAACGGCTTCAGCGCGAGCGCGAGCAGCGGCAGCGAGTCGGTGTAGACGATCGACGTGCCGACCGGATACCAGATTTCCGGCATCAGCCCCGGCGGCCAGTGCCACGGCGCATGGCGGAACATCGCCCAGCCGCTGTAGTGCTGCGCCCAATCTTCGTGCAGCAGCCAGCCGATCGACGTGGGCTCGGCCAGCGCCGAACCCAGCGTGCGCGCGAAGAACATCGCGCCGCAGGCGAGTCCGATCGCGAACGCGAGGCCGTCGCCGGTCCTGCCGCGCCGGAACGCGACGGCTCCGAGCGTCGCAAGAGCAATCGC